>NZ_RZPI01000371.1:0-5536 GCF_003998715.1 Mesorhizobium sp. M7A.F.Ca.CA.002.15.2.1 | reverse complement strand
GTAGGGGAGTAGGGGAGTAGGGGAGTAGGGTGTGTGTTCCGCAGGTGCGATCTGCCCCTACTGTCTTACTGCCCTATTCCCTTACTCCCCTAGAGCAATCAAATGCCTTCACCGGCAAGTTCCTCCGAAATCGTGCCGACCTGGTCCTGGGCGCTGCGCATCATCGGATAGATGGCCAGCACCTTTTGCCAGGCCTCGAGCGCCGATTGCTTGTGGCCGGTCAACGCCATGATCTGCGCCAGGCCGGACAGCGCACCGAAATGGCGCGGCTCGAGCTGCAGCGTATGGTCGATGTCGGACATCGACTTGCCGTAGTTCTTCATCATGAAATGGACGGTGGCGCGCCGGTTCCAGCCCTCGGCATAAGTAGGCTGCAAAGTCACCACCTGGTCGAGGAAATCGAGCGCGACGTCGAACTTCTGGCCCTCGACGGCTTTTTGCGACCATTGCATCATCAGGTCGATCGAGGCGCTGCCGGATTGCGACCACTCGCTCCAGATGTTGCCGGCGATGCGCTCCGCCGCCTTTTCGTTGCGTTCGCGTTTCAAGTCGCTGAACAGCTGATCGAGGCGGGCTTGTTTCGTCGTTGGGGCGGGCGGCGCATCCTGAGTGGACGGCGGCGCGACAGCACCATCCGCCCATGCCGGGCCATAAATGACGCCGGAAACAAGCAGAGATGTCAAAAATGCAAAAGGAATCCGCATCGCCGGACTCTAGTCCCGGGCGAGAGAACGTCAAACTGAATTTGGCGTGAAAAGGCCGGCAGACGGCGACAAGCATCAAATGGGCGGAGGCGACAGCCTCCTGCCCGAAAACTCAGCCCTGACGTGCCTTGTAGCGCGGGGCGGTCTTGTTGATGATGTAGATGCGGCCCTTGCGGCGAACCAGCTGGTTGTCGCGGTGACGCGCCTTCAGCGCCTTGAGCGAATTCTTGATCTTCATGGTCTTGCCTGTCGGTGTGGACCCGGTTGGGTCGAAATTTTAAGGCGCGCCAGAAGACGCGCCTTTGAACTGTGGGTGGCTCATAAACGAGGAGCCTTGTCCCTGTCAACCGCAAGCGTGCTCCATAGCGGCTGTGAATCATCCCTGTCATCAATTATCCGCCATGTCTGCCTTGCGGCATTGCGCGGCCCTGGGCCGGCTGGGATGATGCGGTCGCCGTGAAATGATTTGGAGACGACTATGCGCCGGATGTTCCTGGCCGCCTGCCTTGTCCTGCTGGCGGCAGCTTCGGTTGCGCGCGCGCAGGAATGCGACCGCAGCGACGACAGCCAGCAAATGATGAACATCTGTGCCGGCGAGGATTACCAGGCGGCCGACGCCAGGCTCAACACGGCCTATCAGAACCTCACCAGCTCGGACGATGCCAACGGCAAGAGATTGCTGCAGGTGGCGCAACGCGCCTGGATCACTTTTCGCGATGCCGAGTGCGCGCATTCCACCGCCGCCAGCGAAGGCGGATCGATCCATTCGATGGAAGTTTCGCAATGCCTGACCCAGATTGACCAATGACCGCGTCAAGCAGCTCGCTGCCGCGGCCAATTGCGAGGAAGGCGATGGGAGTTGCGCCAATACAGGGCAGGACGAGAGCGACGACGCGCAGTAGGCAACCTTATGAGGCGCGACGTCTGATCCGAGTGAAATGACCCATCTTGCGGCCGGGCCGCGCTTCGGTCTTGCCGTAGAGATGCAGCATCAGATCGGGCTCGGCGAGAAGCTCCGGGACGCGCAGCACATCGTCGCCGATCAGGTTTTCCATCACGCAGTCGGAATGGCGGTCCGGGCCGCCGAGCGGCAGGCCGGCGATGGCGCGGATATGCTGCTCGAACTGCGAAACGACACAGGCGGCTTCCGTCCAATGGCCGGAATTGTGCACGCGCGGCGCGATCTCGTTGGCCAGCAGCGAGCCATCGGCCAGCACGAAGAACTCGACGCCGATGACACCGACATAGTCGAGCGCCGCAAGGATCTTCGATGCGGCCGTTCGGGCTGCTTGCGCCGTCTCCGGCATAATGGCGGCCGGCAAGGTCGATGTGTGGAGAATGCCGTTGCGATGGATATTCTCGGCTGGATCGTAGGCGACAACCGCACCGTCCAGCCCACGCGCCGCGATCACCGATATCTCGCGCTCGAACGGCACGAAGGACTCCAGAATCAGCGGCACATTGCCCATCGCCTCGCATGTGCCGGCAAAACCGCCGGCTTCCATGTTGCGGAAGACGCGCTGGCCCTTGCCGTCATATCCCATGCGCCGGGTCTTCAGGATGCCGCTGCCGTCGAATGCTTTCAGCGCCGCCGCCAGCTCGTCATCATTGTCGACGGCGTGGAAATCGGCGGTGGCAATGCCGATGCCGTTGAGGAATGTTTTTTCGTCCACCCGGTCCTGCGCCACTTCCAACGCACGCGCCGGCGGATAGACCGGAACCTTGGCCGCCAGCGCGCTGGCCGCTGCGACCGGGACGTTCTCGAACTCGTAGGTGATGACGGAACTTGACGCTGCCAGGTCGGCAAGGGCGGCCGGGTCGTCATAGGCGGCTGTTATCTGCCGGTTGGCGACCTGTGCGGCCGGGCAATCCGCTTGCGGCTCCAGCACCACGGTGCGGTAGCCGAGACGGGCGGCAGCAACAGCCAGCATGCGGCCGAGCTGGCCGCCGCCAATGATACCGATGGTCGATCCGGCGGGCAGGCTCACGGCGTATCCGTCGGTTCAGCCGCGACCTTGGCAGTCTGCGCGGCGCGCCAGGCATCCAGACGGACGGCAAGGCTGTCATCGTTCAGGGCCAGCACGGCGGCGGCCAAAAGGGCTGCGTTGGCGGCCCCAGCCTTGCCTATGGCCAGCGTTCCAACGGGAATGCCGGCTGGCATCTGGACGATGGACAGCAGCGAATCCTGCCCGGAAAGCGCTTTCGATTCCACCGGCACGCCGAACACCGGCAATGGCGTCATCGCCGCCGTCATGCCGGGCAGGTGTGCTGCACCGCCGGCGCCGGCGATGATCACCTGGTAACCGGCCGCCTTGGCGCCCTTGGCGAAATCATAGAGCCGGTCCGGTGTACGATGCGCGGAGATGATGAGCCGCTTGTGCGGGATGCCAAGTGCTTCCAGCGTTTCGGCGGCATGGCGCATCGTCGCCCAGTCGGACTGGCTGCCCATGATGATGGCGACGTCGGCGCGTTGATCGTCCAAGTCCGTGTTCCCCGGCGACAAAGGCGCGCCTTAGCGGAATTCGCGCGAGGCCGCAAGGATAGGCGGCCGCTGCTGCGGTCTGGCAAGACGGAAACCAGCCGGTCAGATGCCGTCGCGCTCGGCCTCTGGCGTCGAGACCAGCAAGGCCGAAGCCGCGTTGGCGGCGGTGATGGCCGCCCGCATGGTCTGCCCACGGGCAAGTCCCGCGGCCAGCGCGCCAACGAATTCATCGCCGGCGCCATGCGTGCTGGCGACCTTGACCGGGATGGCGGACAGCGCAAAGGCCTCGCCGCTCCGGTCGCAACAGGCGACGCCTTCGCCGCCCGCCGTGACGATCGCCACGGGATAGAGATCGGCCAATAGCCGTGCGGCTTGCGCGGCCCCGTCGAGTGTCTCGACCACTGCCGTGCCAGCCAGGAATTCCGCCTCGATGGCGTTGACCACCAATATGTCGACCAGGGCGATCAACTCCTCGGAGAGTTTGCGCGCGGGGGCCGCGTTGAGCACGACGCGGCTGCCCCGTGCCTTGACTGCGCGTGCGGCGGCAATGTTGGCGGCTTCCGGCACTTCGTTCTGCAGCAGGAGCACCGCCGTCTGTCCCACCACATCGGAAGCAGAGGCACTGTCGGCATGGCCCAGTGCCAGATTGCTGCCCGAGACGATCACCGCGCCATAGTCGCCGCCTTGGTCGAAGATCGCCACGCTCATGCCGGAGCCGGCGCCAGCGGCCACCCGCACGAAGCGGCGGTCGACCTTGGCGCGATCGAGATTGGCCAGCAACGCCCGCCCGAAATCATCGTCGCCGACGGCGCCGATCATCGCCGCATACACACCGGCTCGCGCCGCCGAGACGGCCTGGTTGCCGCCCTTGCCACCGCATTTGGGGTGCCAGGCATGGCCGGTCACCGTCTCGCCCTTGCGCGGGCGGTCGGGCGCGTCGACCATAATGTCGTAATGCAGGCTGCCGAACACGGTCACCAGCGGCGTTGTCGTCATGAGCCCCGGTCTTTTCGTTTCGATGTCACCGCCGACATAGTGCGGCCGAGATTTCGCTCCGCCGCCTGATAGTCGCGCTGCGCCACCGCGACGAACAACGCGTCGAGAATGTTGAGCTGGGCAATGCGGGCCGCTGCGTTCTCGCCCATCAGCGGCGAACCCTGCGCGGTCGAGCACAGAACGATATCGGCGACGGCGGCCAGGGGCGAGTTGTCGTAATTGGTGATGGCCAGCGTGCGGGCACCGTTCTTGCGGGCCAACTGAATGGCGTCGATAACGGCCGACGTGTTGCCCGAATGCGAGAAGCCGACGGCGATGTCGTCGCCGCCGAGCAGCGAGGCCGACATCAGCATCATGTGCGAATCGTCGTAGACGGATGCGCGGATGCCGATGCGCAGGAATTTGTGCGAAACGTCGCGCGCGATCTGCGCCGAGCCGCCGACGCCATAGAAATCCCGGTTCTTGGCACGGAAGAGCAGCTCGGCGGCGCGGTCGAAATCCTCGATGTCGAGGATCGCCAGCGTCTCCTCCAGCGCCTGGATGGAGGTGCGGAACACTTTTTGCACGATCTCGGCCGAACTGTCGTCGGATGACAGTTCCTGGTGCATCTCGGCGGTCGGCAGGCGACTGTACTCATAGACGGCGGTGCGGAAGTCGCGATAGCCGGAAAAGCCGAGCTTCTTGGCGATCTTGACCACCATCGCCTCGGACACGCCGGATTCCTCGGCGATCTGCTTCAGCGGAATGCTCTCGTCGAAGCCGCGCCGGCCGAAGACGGTTTCCACCACCTTCGCCTCCAGCGGAGTGAGATGCGGCATCATCATGCGGATGCGCGGTCCTACCGCTTTCAGGTCCAGCCCGCTCAAGGTCATCCACGCCCCCTCGTCACGCGATCGATAAGCATCGCGGCGAGGATTATAAGACCAGTTGCCAGAAGCTGATAGAAGGACTGGACGTTCATCAGCGTCAAACCGTTGCGCATGGCGCCGAGGATGACGGCGCCCAGGATGGTGCCGACGACGCTGCCCTTGCCGCCCATCAGCGAGGCGCCGCCGATGGCGGCAGCCGCGATGGCGTCGAGCTCCCAGAGATTGCCGAGGATGGGTTCGGCGGCGCCCAACCGGCCGATCAGGATCTGCGCGGCAAGCGCCGCCAGCAGGCCTGAGATCATGTAGGCGGCGATCTTGGTGCGGGCAATCGGCACGCCGGCGATGTAGGCCGCCTCCTCGTTGCCGCCGACGGCGAGCAGATATTCGCCGAAGGGCGTCTTCTTCAAAACGACCCAGGCGACGACAGCCACGCAGGCGACGATGACGACCGCCAGAGGCAGTCCGAACAGCGAACCGTTGAAGAC
>NZ_RZPI01000370.1:0-5538 GCF_003998715.1 Mesorhizobium sp. M7A.F.Ca.CA.002.15.2.1 | reverse complement strand
GGCGCGGGCTTCACCCAGGCAACAGGAGAGAGATCATGAACAATATCATTTGGCTCGTTGGAGCTGTGGTCATCGTGATAGCGATCTTGAGCTTTTTTGGCCTCCGCTAGCCGGACGCGCGTGCCAGTTGAGATGTTTTCCGGAATCTGTCCGCGAGCGCACGTATGAAGGCATAAAGCGGCCGGTTGACCGTCTGGTTGCTGTCCAGTGCAACAGGCATCGCTGTCGGCCGGCGGGGAGACGCGAGTAATCTCGCTTGAGGGGCAGGTGGAGCGCCGAAGTCGGGATGCGCTAACTCTTTGTTTTTTCTGGTCGGAGTGGCAGGATTTGAACCTGCGACCCCCTCGTCCCGAACGAGGTGCGCTACCAGGCTGCGCTACACTCCGTGACCAGACCGCGGGCTTATAGCCGCCACACTTCGTTCCTGCAAGCGGCATGGCAGCACTTCTGTCGCATTTCATCGGCTTTCGTCGAGCATAGCCCGAAAGGCTCGGATTCCCTCCTGGGATAAACGTGGCTTAAAGCCTTCTGTGCTAAGCCGCAGTCCTCGACAACTCGTAATTTCCGCCACTCGGAGTTTTCCAGTCTTGTCCTTCAGCATCGTTGGCGACGCCCGGCCCAACAGTTTCGAGTTCGAAACCGAAGCGCTGATCAAGCCATCCGGCTTTCGAGAATATGATGCGCGCTGGTGGTTTGGCCATCCCGGCTCCGCGCAACTGCCGGAGCTCAATCTGAATGGCGTCCAGGCGCTCGGAATGGGGCTTGGCACGCTGATCCGCCGTGTCGGTGCCGGTCCCGATATCGTCACCGGGCACGATTTCCGCTCCTATTCGCTTGGCATCAAGCTGGCGCTGGTGTCCGGTTTGATGGCTGCAGGCGCTCGGGTGAGGGACATCGGACTGGCGTTGTCGCCGATGGCCTATTTCGCCCAGTTCGCACTGGACGTGCCTTCGGTCGCTATGGTCACCGCCTCGCATAACGAGAGTGGCTGGACCGGCGTCAAGATGGGTGCGGCGCGGCCGCTGACTTTCGGGCCGGAAGAGATGAGCGCGCTGAAGCAGATTGTACTGGCCGGCGATTTCGATCTCGTCGGCGGCGGCTCCTACGATTTCGTTCGCGATTTTCGCGCTACTTATCTCGACGATCTGACCGAGGACAAGCGCATCACCCGAAAGCTGAAAGTGGTCGCCGCCTGCGGCAACGGCACCGCCGGCGCCTTCGCGCCGCAAGCGCTGCAGCGCATCGGCTGCGAGGTCATCCCGCTCGATGTCGAACTCGACCACACCTTTCCGCGCTACAATCCCAATCCCGAGGATATGCAGATGCTGCATGCCATCAGGGACAAGGTGCTTGAGACTGGAGCCGATGTCGGCCTTGGCTTCGACGGTGACGGCGACCGCTGCGGCGTCGTCGACAATGAGGGCAATGAGATTTTTGCCGACAAGGTCGGTGTGATGCTGGCGCGCGATATCTCCAGCCAGCATCCGGGCTCGACCTTCGTCGTCGACGTCAAGTCGACCGGCCTGTTCAACACAGACAGCGTGCTGCGCGCCAACAGCGCCGTCACCGACTACTGGAAGACCGGCCACTCCTACATCAAGCGCCGCGTCGCCGAGCTTGGCGCCGTCGCCGGTTTCGAAAAGTCGGGCCATTTCTTCTTCAACCCGCCGATCGGGCGGGGTTATGACGATGGGCTGGTCACCGCCATTGCCATCTGCCAGATGCTGGACCGCAGCCCCGGCAGTTCGATGGCCGATCTATACCGCGCGCTGCCGCTGACCTTCGGCACGCCGACCATGTCGTCGCACTGCGCGGACGATGTGAAGTATGGCGTTGTCGAGCGGGTGGTTGCCGACTTTCAGGCCATGAAGCGGGATGGAACGGTTTTTGCGGGCCAGAAGATCGCCGACCTCATCACCGTCAACGGTGCGCGCGTTGTCGCGGACGACGGCACCTGGGGACTGGTGCGCGCCTCGTCGAACAAGCCGGAACTGGTCGTGGTCGTCGAAAGCCCGGTGTCGTCGCAGCGTCGACGGGAGATGTTCGAGGCTGTCGACACCGTGCTGCGCCGCAGCCCCGAGGTGGGCGCCTACAACCAGACCTTTTGAATGGTGGTTGAATGACCGAGCGGATTGTCAGTTTTGTCATGAGCGGCGGGGTCGGCTCGCGGTTGTGGCCGCTGTCGCGCGAGGACAATCCCAAGCAGTTCCACGATCTGTCCGGCGACGGCTCGATGCTGGCCAAGACCTTGCGCCGGCTGACGGCCCGGCCGGAAGGCGAAACGCCGATCTTCCTGATTGCCGCGGAGCGCCATGCCGACCGCGTTCACGCCGATCTTGCCGGCCTCGACCTCGCCGGCGGCGGGCCGCTGTTCGAGCCGACCGGGCGCAACACAGCCGCCGCCGTCGCACTGGCGACGCTGCGCACACTGTCCGAGTTCGGCGACAGCCTGGTGCTGGTGGTGCCGTCGGACCATGAGATATCGACCCCGCGCCAGTTCTGGCAGAGCGTCGAAGCCGGCACCGAGGCAGCGCGTAGCGGCCGGCTGGTGGTGTTCGGCATCAGGCCGACACAGCCCGAGACCGGCTACGGCTATATCGAGGTTGCGGCCGAAAGCGGCGGCATCTTCGACGTGTCGCGCTTCGTCGAAAAGCCGGATCTTGCGACTGCGCAAAGCTATCTCAAGGCCGGAAATTTCTACTGGAACACCGGTATCTTCCTTTTTCGCGCCAGCGCCATGCGTGATGCCTTCATAGCGTTCCAGCCGGATATCTGGCAGGCCACCGAAGCAGCGTACAAGGCAGCGACATCGGATTTGTCCGGCCTTTACATGCCGCTAGAACTCTACGCCGCCATTCCGTCGAACTCGATCGACTACGCCATCATGGAGCGGGCAAAAGACATCGCGATGGTGCCGGCCGGCTTCCGCTGGAACGATCTCGGCTCATGGCAGTCGCTGCTCGATGTCGGCCCCGCCGACGACCGGGGCAATGTCATCATCGGCGACGTCGTCGCCATCGATTGCGAGAATTCCTACATTCGCAGTGACGGCCGCCTGCTGTCGGCGATCGGCATGAAGGACATCGCCATCGTTTCGACATCGGATGCCACCTTCGTCGCTCCGGTCAGCCACAGCCAACACGTCAAGAAGATCGTCGAGCAGCTCGAAAAATCGGGTCGCCTGGAAACCAGGTTCACGCCGGCGCATGACCGCGTCATCGAAAGCGGCGCCTGGCGGCGGCGCGTGCATCACTGGCTGTTTCAGGAGACCTTGCCGCTGTGGTCGACATCGGGCGTCGACGAACGCCATGGCGGCTTTCACGAAGCGCTTGGCCTGGACGCTTCGCCGTTGATGAAGCCCAAGCGCATGCGCACCACGGCGAGGCAGGTCTATGCCTTCGCCGTTGCCCGGGCGCGCGGCTGGGACGGTCCGGCCGACCGGCTGATCAGCCACGGCATCGCCTTCATGGCCGGCAAGGGCCGCACCGACAAGGGCGGCTGGGTTCGGACGCTGAATGTTGACGGTTCGGTTGCCGACGCCACCGAGGATGCCTACGATCATTCCTGCGTGCTCCTGGCACTGGCGCATGCGCATATGTCTGGCAATCCCGACGCCTTGCGCCTCGGCGAGGAAACCTTCGCCTTTCTCGATGCGCATCTCGAAGACAGCCGCATGACCGGCTTCCTTGAGACATCGGATGGCAAAGGCGAGCGCCGCTCCAACCCGCATATGCACCTGCTTGAGGCCTTCCTCGCCTGGCACCAGGCGACCGGCGAGCGCGCCCATCTGCGCCGCGCAGCGCGCATCATCGACCTCTTCCGCAGTCATTTCTTCGATCCGGAAAGCTGGACGCTTGGCGAGTATTTCGATGCCGAATGGAAACCATCCGCCGGCGAGAAAGGCTCGTGGACCGAGCCTGGCCACCATTTCGAATGGGCCTCTTTGTTGGTCGATTTCGCCGGGCGCAGCGGCCAGGCCGAGTTGAGCGGCTTTGCCAGGAAACTCTACGCCTCGGCCATCGCCAATGGCCTCAACCGCGCCACCGGGCTTGCCTATGGCGCCGTCTCGCGGCAGGGCCTGCCGCTCGACCTGATATCGCGCAGCTGGCCGCAGGCCGAAGCCGTGAAGGCGGCGATCGCACTGGATGGCTCGGGCGGCCCCGATCTGAAGCCCGAGATCGAAGCGCGCGTCGGCCGGCTGTTCCGCTGGCACATCGACCCGGCGCCGCTCGGCCTGTGGATCGACCGCATCGACGAGCGCGGCCGCTCACTGGCATCGGACGTTCCGGCCAGCATCTTCTATCATCTGGTCTGCGCGCTGACCCAGTATCTGGACAGCACGGCCGACCTGAAGGCGTAAGGGCAGCCTCAGTACGGGCTCGCCACATCCCCGGTCTCGACATAGATCGACTTCAGCTGCGAATAGAGCGCCAGTGCGGCCAGTGAATTCTCACGCCCGATGCCTGACTGTTTGAAGCCGCCGAACGGGATTTCCACCGGCGTCAGATTATACGCGTTGATCCAGCAGGTGCCGGCCTGCAGTTCGGCGATGACGCGGTGGGCGCGCGGCAGGTCGCGCGTGAAGACGCCGGCAGCGAGGCCGAATTCGGTGTCGTTGGCGCGGTCGATCACCTCGTCCTCGCCGTCGAATTTCAACACGCTCATCACTGGTCCGAAAATTTCTTCACGGGCGATGCGCATGCCATCGGTCACGCCGGTGAACACCGTCGGCTCGACGAAGAAGCCGCCCTGAAAGCCCTGCAGCGAAGGCACATTGCCGCCGCAAGCAAGCGTCGCTCCATCCTGCTTGCCGATCTCGATATAGCCGGCCACCTTGTCGTGCTGCGCCTTGGAGACCAGCGGTCCCATCTGGGTTTCGGGATCGAGCGGGTCGCCGATGCGGATTTTCTTGGTCCGCTCTATCAGACGGTCGACAAAGCGGTCGTGGATGCCGCTCTGCACGAAGACGCGCGTGCCGTTGGAGCAGATCTGTCCGGTCGAATAGAAATTGCCGAGCATGGCGCCGCCAATGGCGTTCTCGATGTCGGCATCGTCGAACACGATCAGCGGCGACTTGCCCCCGAGTTCCATCGTCGCGTGCTTCATCTTCGAGCCGGCAAGCGACAGCACCTTGCGGCCGGTCGGCACCGAACCGGTCACCGAGACCTTGGCGACGACATCGTGGCCGACAAGCCCGGCGCCGACATCGCCATAGCCCTGCACAACGTTGAACAAGCCGTCGGGTAGCCCCGCTTCGCTGTAGATCTCGGCCAGTGCCAGCGCCGACAGCGGCGTGTTTTCCGACGGCTTGAACACCATGGCATTGCCCATGGCGAGCGCCGGTGCCGATTTCCAGCCGGCGATCTGGATCGGGTAGTTCCATGCGCCGATGCCGACACAGACGCCGAGCGCTTCGCGCCTTGTGTAGGCGAAGGGTCCGCCGAGATCGACCGACTCGCCGTTGTAGGCGGCAACGGCACCGCCGAAATATTCAAGGCAGTCCGCAGCCGAGGGCGCATCCGCCACCAACGTTTCCTG
>NZ_RZPI01000036.1:0-17557 GCF_003998715.1 Mesorhizobium sp. M7A.F.Ca.CA.002.15.2.1 | reverse complement strand
GCCTCGGGAAGGTTCCGCCAATATTTCTTCGGCATCTCCTTCTGCATGGTTTTCACCTTCAATCGCGCCGGGTTGAAGATGTTCTCGAAATAGGTGCGCCAGAGCGCCTCGGTATCGTCCTGATCAGGCGCATCGCCCTTGGCCGCGCCCGGCCCGATCGCCAGCCTTTCGCCATCCCAGTCGGCAGAGGCATAAGGGGTCAGGATCGTCCAGCGCATGCCGGTGAAACGTCTGACGAAGAAATCGGCGTTGCGCTCGACGATGAAATGATCCGGCTCGAACCAGGCGACATAGCGCTCATCGGCACCGTCGCCGATTTTCCGGAAACGTACGAAGGCGTGCATCTTGTGGCTGTCGCGCCGCACCGCCTTCTCCATGGCCTCGAGCCGCCTGGTGTCGGAATCCGACGCGATTTCCAGCAGTTTAGCTTCGTCGCGCAATCGCCACAGCATTCGGTAGAGAAAGGCAAACCGGCCGGGATCGGAATGGCAGAACGCCGTTTCGGCATGCCCGAGGAAGTCGCGCGGCACGACGAGTTGCGCGCCCGCAGGCACTTCAGGCAATTGTGCCTGATCAGAGCCTGGCGCGACATGCCAGTCGACGTCCTCGGGCCTGACCTCATTCAAGGCCAGCCGCCGTGCCGCGTCACGCCAGCCGGCAAAATCCGTCTCGCTGTCGAGCCGAACTCTGTATCTGGCGAGATCGAGTTCCGCCGGCCGCATGATCAGAACAACGATAATTGTTCGCAGGAGTGGACGATCCTGTCGCGCAGGCCGGCCTTGTCGGTCAGCGCACCAGGCGACCAGCCTTCGGCGATGATGAAGGGCCTGAGCTTGGCGATCGACTGGCAGAACCGCCCGACATCCTCGAGCCGCATGCGCCGGTGCCGGCGCGTCTCCAAAATCTTCGCCACCACCTTGGTGCCGAGACCCGGCACCCGCAGCAGCGCTTCGCGGTCGGCGCGATTGATGTCGACGGGAAACTGCCCCCGGTTGCGCAGTGCCCAGCCCAGCTTCGGGTCGATGGCGAGATCGAGCATGCCGTCGCTGCTGCCGGCGAGGATTTCCGGTTGCGAAAAGCCGTAAACCGCATCAGCCAGTCGGCCTGATAAAGCCGGTGCTCACGCATCAGCGGCGGCTTCTGCAGGGGCAGCGACGACGACGAATCCGGAATCGGACTGAAGGCCGAGTAATAGACCCGCCGCAGATGGTAGCTGCCATAGAGCCGGGCGCTCGTGTGCAATATGCCGTCGTCGGATGTCTTGTCGGCGCCGATGATCATCTGCGTCGACTGGCCGCCCGGCGCAAAGCGTTCGCGCTTTTTGGTCTTCAAAGTCGGCTCGGCCTTCTCCTCCATCTTCTGGCGCAGCCTGGCCATGGAAAGCCGGATTGTCTCCGGCTTCTTCTCGGGCGCCAGCCGCTTCACACCCTCGTCGGTCGGCAGTTCGACATTGATCGACAGCCGGTCGGCATAGAGACCGGCCTGCTCGACCAGTTCGGCCGAGCTTTCCGGGATGGTCTTCAAATGGATGTAGCCGGAGAATTTCTCCTCCAGGCGCAGCCGGCGCGCCACCTCGACCATCTCGCCCATGGTCTCGTCCGGCGAGCGAACGACACCCGAGGACAGGAACAGGCCTTCTATGTAGTTGCGCCGGTAGAAATCCATGGTCAGCTTCACCACCTCGTCGATGCCAAAGCGGGCGCGCCGCACATTGGACGACGATCGGTTGATGCAGTAGCTGCAATCATAGATGCAGAAATTGGTCAGCAGGATTTTCAGCAGCGAAATGCAGCGGCCGTCCGGCGCGTAGGAATGGCAGATGCCCATGCCCTCGGTGGAGCCGATGCCGCCTGATTCCAGCGAGTCCTTTTTCGCCGCACCCGACGAGGCGCAGGACGCATCGTATTTGGCGGCATCGGAGAGGACAGCCAGTTTTTCACGGACGGTGAGTGCGCTCATCTGTTCATGATATGTTCTTATCCGCCCTTATGCCACCTCATTTGATGGAAACGGCGAAAAAGTGATCGCCCGCCCGGCCCTCAGACTTCGTGCAGATAGAGGTGGTAATCCAGTTCGCTGACCGTGCGTGCCACGCGCAGGTATTCGGACTGTTTGATCGCCACGAAGGTCCGGTGCAGGTCCTCGCCGAGCGCGTTCTTCAGGAAGCTGGACGCCCGGGCCGATTCGATCGCGGCGCGCCAGTCGACAGGCATGGTTGTGCGCGTGACCGCTGCCTCATAGCCGTTGCCGGTCGTTTCGGGCCCCGGATCGAGCCCTTCATCCATGCCCTTGATGATGCCGGCGAGCACGGTTGCGGCGATCAGATAGGGGTTGGCGTCGACGCCCGACGGCCGGTGCTCGATGCGCCGGTTCTTGGCGTCGCCGGCCGGCACACGCAGCGCCACCGATCGGTTGTTGACGCCCCATGTCGGTGCCACCGGCGCATAGGATTGCGAGACGAAGCGCCGCCAGGAATTGGCGTGCGGCGCAAACACCAGCATCGATTCCGCCATGGTCTGGATGAGGCCGCCGAGCCCTTGCAGCAGCGGCAGCGACCAGCTCTCGCCGCCGGCTTCGGCAAAGACGTTTCGGCCGGCTCTGTCCTGCAGCGAAACATGGAAATGCATGCCCGAGCCGGCGTATTTCTCGATCGGCTTGGCCATGAAGCAGGCGGTGACGCCGTGGCGGCGCGCCTGCGCCCGCACCAGCCGCTTCAGCATGACCAGGTCGTCGGCCGCCCGCATCACATCCTTGCGGTAGTTCAGCGTCAATTCGTACTGGCCGGGCGCATATTCGGAAATGACCGTCTCGGCCGGAATGCCTTGCGCCTTGGCTGCGGCATAGATGTCGGAAAACAGCGGCTCCATGCCGTGCAGATGATCAACGGAATAGACTTCCGTCTTGCCCGAGACGCGGCCGTCGAGCACGGCGCGCGCCGGCTGCACCTTGCCGTCGGCGTCGCGCTCATTGGCCAGCAGGAAGAATTCAAGTTCGAAGGCTCCGGCCGGATAGAGGCCCTTGGCCGCCAGGATGTCGACTTGCCGAGCCAACGCCAGCCGCGGATCCGACGACATCGGCCGGCCGTCGAGCATGTACATCGCCATCAGCAGCTGGCCACGTGGCGGGCTCGTGCCGTAGAGCGGCACCAGCGTACCGGGGATCGGCCATGCCCTGAGATCGCCGTCGCCGGTCGTCCAGATCAACCCGGTCTCGTGCACATCCTCGCCGGTGATGTCGAGGCCCAGGATCGAGATCGGCATATGGCGGCCGCCCTCGAAGATGCTCTTCAGCTCATGCCGGCGCACGATCTTGCCGCGGCCGACGCCATTGGCGTCGGTCAGCACGATATCGAAGGCTTCGATCTCGGGATGGGCGTCGAGAAAGGCGTGCGCCTCGGCGGATGTCGAGCCCGAAGGTGAGGTCATTGTGGCATTGGGATGGTCCATCGCCGCTTGTCTCATGCCCCAAGCTTTGCCGCAACCGCGCCGAAGGCGGTGATCAGCCGGTTGACCTGGGTCGCAGTGGTCGCCGGCGAGATCAGCATCATGTTGTGGAAGGGTGCGATCAGCACGCCGCGATTGATCAGCGCGACATGGATGGCGGCCTCCAGTTCCGGCGCATGCGCCACTTCCGCCTCGGCGCCATTGCGCAGCGGACCGGGCGCGCAGATGAACTCGACGCGGGCGCCGACACGGGAAACATGCCAGGGCAGGCGATAGCGATCGATCACGCCGGTCAACCCGGCATCGAGCCGCCGCGCCAGGTGATCCATGCGGTCATAATTTTCCGGCGTCATCACCTCTTCAAGCGCGGCGCGCATCGCTGCGAACTGCAGCGGGTTGGCCGAGAGCGTCGTGCCCATGCCGGAATAGCCCGGCTCCTTGGTCCTGTTGTAGTCCGCGTAGCGCGAGGCGACGTCGTCGCTCATGCCCCAGACACTGGCCGGCACGCCGCCGGCGATCGGCTTGCCCAGGACGAAGAAGTCCGGGTCGAGACCATATTTCCTCGTGTAGCCGCCGGGGCCGGTCGAGATCGTGTGCGTCTCGTCGATCAGAAGCAGTGTGCCGGCTTGGCGTGTCAGTTTGCGCAGGGCGTCATGGTAGCCCGGATCGGCAAGCACCATGCAGGAGTTGGTCAGCACCGGTTCGGCGATGACGCAGGCGACGTCCTTATCCCCAAGCGCGGCTTCGAGTGCTGAGATGTCGTTGAACTCGATGACCTTGGCCGTACGCGTCAGGTCGCGGAACTCGCCCGCCAATCCCGGCCGGTTGACGGGCTTGCCGTCGATCAGCCGCACCATCGTCTCGTCGACCGAGCCATGGTAGCAGCCGTTGAAGACAAGGATCTTCTCCCGGCCGGTGACGGCGCGGGCGACGCGCAATGCAAAACGGTTTGCGTCGGTTGCCGTCGTCGCGATCTGCCAGAATGGCAGGCCGAAGCGCTGCTGCAGCAGCGGCCCGATGGCCAGCGCATCTTCCGAAGGCAGCATATAGGTCAGGCCACGTCCGGCCTGGCGGCGGATGGCGCGCGCCACCGGCGGCGGCGAATGGCCGAACATCGAGCCGGTGTCGCCAAGGCAGAAATCGTCGAGCTTGTTTCCGTCGATGTCGGTGATCGTGGCGCCCTTGGCGCTGTCGACCAGGATCGGAAACGGCGTCGGCCAGTCGTTCATCCAGTGCATCGGCACGCCGCCGAAGAAGCCGGGCAGGCCGTTGCCGACCTTTACCTGAGATTGCGGCCGCGCCTTGCGGAAGGCTGCCCCCTCGGTCTCGCGCAGATCGGCAATGCGGTCGCGGCCGATGCCGCCGATGGACGTCTTGGACATATCGCTGTGCATGAAAACCCCTCTGGTCGATTCCTCTTAGCCAATCCGTGTCTGCATCCGCAATTGGCCGCGCATCTGTCCTGCGTTGGCTCAGCCTTTGGCGGCGGCGCTTGACCGTGCTGCCGAAGTCGGCGCCAATATGAGCGGGAATTGAGGGGGAGGGGTAATGAGGACGGTCATCTGTGTGGCGATGCACCTGTCGTCGGCGAGCGCGGCCTTCGCCTCGGGCGGCATCTGGTGCTCCACCGACGACCCGGCGGCGACATTCGAGGTCGAGGCCGGCGTCACCAGAGGCATGGGCGGGCCGACCTTCAACTTTCGCGGCAACCTCGAAATTCTGAGCCGGCCTGCCAGCGACAGCCTGCGCAAGACCGTGTTCGAGGATTCCAACCTGACGCAGTACTGGCTCGACGGCAAGGAATTGCGGCTGAACATCTATCGTGAGCACGAGGCCGCGCAAAAGATCAACTCGGTCGAACTGACGATCCTGACCAGGACCAGCGACGAAGGCGTCTACGACGGGAGCTATACGCTCTCCATCTACGACGCCGCAGCGGATACGGACCAGGACGGCAAACCGGTCGAAATCAGCGGCAAAGTGTCGTGCGGAGCGGAGTGAGCGGGGTCAGGCCGTGATGTCGATGACGCCGCAGTCGCCTGCCGCGCTGCCGAAGGCGACGCGGCGTTCTTCCTTGTCCCACATCATCGAGGTGATGGCGCCCTTGCCCGGCCGCCGCAACAGCACTTCCTTGGCGTCGGCAAAACGCACCGCCATCACCATGCCGTCATCATAGCCGACGGCGACGACATCCTGGCTCGGGTGACAGGCGACAGCCGTCACCATGGCATTGCCGCGCGTGCCGAGTTCCAGCGGTGCCTTGCCCATCGGCCCGTCCTTGCCGGAAAACGGCCAGACGATCGCCGCCGGCGCGCCGGAACTCGCAAGCCACTTGCCCTTTACGCTCCACGACAGGCTTTTGACCTTGCCGGGATAGCCGGTCATGCGCATGTGCTTGCCGTCGGCGAGCTTCCACCCGTGCAATGCGTTTTCTTGCATGGTGGTGACGAGGAAGGCGCCATCCGGCGAGAAGGTGATGCCGGTATGGGCGCCGGCCCATTCGAGTTCCACCGGCTTGCCCTCGGCGGCCGGGAAATGCAGCGTCGCGCCATTGTAGCGGGCGACGCCGAAGCGCATGCCCTTGGGCGAGAAGGCCAGCCCCTCCACCGAACGCGGATGGACGAATTCCCTGGTCTTGCCGTCGGCGAAGCGCACGAAGGCAGTCTTGCCTGAGGCATAGGCGATGGCGCCTTGCGGCCCGGCGGCAACGCTGGTGATCCACTTCCTGGCCGCGCTTGCCAATTCCGTGGCCTCGCCGCCCGTTTTCACGGCAAACACCTTGCCGTCCTCGCCGCCGGTGATCAGCCGGTCATTGGCCGCATCATGGAAGGCGGCGAGCAGCCCGTCATTGGCCTGAACCGTCTTGTGGCCATGGTCGAGCCGATGGATGGCGCCGTCGGCCATCGCGAAATGCGGCACGTCGCCGAGAAAGGCGGCGGCGATGCAATGGCCTTCGAGGTCTAGGGGGGCGACTGTGGGCATCAGGGAACCATTCCAATGAAGTTTGTTGCCATCCCCGGGAAGTCGCCAGCGCGGCCGGGTGTGGCGCCAACCTTCTCCCCTTGTGGGAGAAGGTGGATCGGCGCGCAGCGCCGAGACGGTTGAGGGGTGTTGGACGGATCGCCGTCGGTGCCCAGCTGGAGCACCCCTCATCCGACCGAGCTTCGCACGGCCACCTTCTCCCACAAGGGGAGAAGGACAGAAGGGGCAGCGCTAGCGTTATAAGGCTTGGAAATCAAGCCGCCTGGCAGGCGTCAAAACTCTTCTTCAGCCGCTCGGCGTCGAGTTCCCTGCCGATGAACACCAGCCGGCTCTCGTGCTTTTCGCCGTCTTTCCAGGCGCGCTGGTGGTCGCCTTCGATGATCATGTGCACGCCCTGGATGACATAGCGCTCGTCGTCGCCCTTGAGCGCGATGATGCCTTTCAGCCGCAGGATGTTGGGGCCTTCCATCTGGGTGATCTTCTCGATCCAGGGGAAGAATTTCTTCGGATCCATCTCGCCGCCGCGCAGCGACACCGATTGCACCGTCACGTCATGAATGTCCGAAGCATGCGCGTGATGGTGGTGGTCGTGCCCGTCATGATCATGGTGGTGGTGATCGTGGCCGTCGTGGTCATGATGATCGTGATCGTCATGCGCCTCGAGGAAGTGCGGATCGTTTTCCAGTGCCCGGGACAGATCGAAAGCGCCGCGGTCGAGTACTTCGGTCAGGTCAACGCCGGCGCGGGTGGTACGATGGATCTTTGCCGCCGGATTGATGGCGCGGATCGTTGCCTCGACCTTGGCGAGTTCTTCTGACGTGACG
The DNA here is from genome assembly GCF_003998715.1 of Mesorhizobium sp. M7A.F.Ca.CA.002.15.2.1. Lineage (NCBI taxonomy): Bacteria > Pseudomonadati > Pseudomonadota > Alphaproteobacteria > Hyphomicrobiales > Phyllobacteriaceae > Mesorhizobium > Mesorhizobium sp. M7A.F.Ca.CA.002.15.2.1. Next base: position 10,308 of record NZ_RZPI01000036.1, on the reverse strand, counting down.
AGGTCGGTCTTGTTGAGCACGACGACGTCGGCGAAGGCGATCTGGTCCTCGGCTTCCTTGGAATCCTTGAGCCGCAACGGCAGGTGCTTGGCGTCGACCAGCGCCACCACCGCGTCAAGCCTGGTCTTGGAGCGCACATCGTCGTCCATGAAGAAGGTCTGCGCCACCGGCACCGGATCGGCGAGCCCGGTGGTCTCGACGACGATGGCGTCGAAGCGGCCGGGGCGGCGCATCAGGCCCTCGACGACACGGATCAGGTCGCCGCGCACCGTGCAGCAGATGCAGCCATTGTTCATCTCGTAGATTTCCTCGTCGGATTCCACGATCAGATCGTTGTCGATGCCGATTTCACCGAACTCGTTGACGATGACGGCGTAGCGCTTGCCGTGGTTTTCCGACAGGATGCGGTTGAGCAGCGTCGTCTTGCCGGCGCCGAGATAGCCGGTGAGAACGGTTACGGGGATTTGCGTCTGTGCGTCGCTCATGGCTTGCCTCGAAAGTGCTGGGCCGCAAAAGATCCGGCCCTCAAAAGGGATTGTCGGTTCCATATAGGATGTGTGCCGGGCTTTTGCACGGGGCAAACCGATGGGCCAAACCGGCTTGCTACAATACCGGATTTTGACTGGCGAAAGCCGCTGTGATTGCCTAGCTCGGGATGCGGAAGGTCAATTTGAGAGGCAAGATATGTCCGGCAAGCCATCCTCCTTCTCATTGAGCCGGCGCCAGGCGCTCGGGTTGATCGCGGTCACCGCCGGAGGTGGTGCCTTCCTGCCGGCCTCGGCAATGGCCGCTCAATCTTCGGCTGCCCAGGCTTCACCCTATGCCGGACTGGCCTTGTTCGAAAACGGCGCCGGTGTCTGCACCATTACGCCTGAAGTGACCGAGGGACCGTTCTATTTCGACCCGAAACTCGAACGTGCCGATGTCACCGAAGGCAAGAAAGGTATTGCCCTTGACGTCCGGCTGCAGGTTGTCGACGTGGACTGCCGCCCACTTGCCGGCGCCCGCGTCGATATCTGGCATTGCGACGCGCAGGGCGCCTATTCCGGCTATCCCGGACAGGGTGACGGCCGCGACGTCGACACGTCGGGCCAGACCTTCCTGCGTGGTTGGCAGAAAACCGATGCAAGCGGCATCGTCTCCTTCGCCACGATCTATCCCGGCTGGTATCGCGGCCGCACCACCCACATCCATTTCAAGGTCTTCCCCGACGACAGGTCGGTGATGACCGGCCAGTTGTTTTTCCCCGACAGCCTCAGCGAGCAGATCTTCACCTCTGTCGCGCCCTACAATGACCGGCCCGGCAAGCGCGACACTTCAAATGCCGATGACGGCATCGCCAGGCGGGCCGGATCGCAATCGCAGGCTGCGCTGCGCGAGTTGGAGGATGCCTATCAGGCGCTGATGATCGTGGCGGTGAAGTCCGGCTGAGCGTTCCCTCACGCACCTTGTCAGCGGCGAAAACTCCGGTCACGAATTCGTTTGTCATCTAACTGAAATAAACATCTGGCATTAGCCACGGCGGACACCACAATGCTTGCCGGCAAAGCTGTTTGAAGCACCGGAATCTTTTTGATCGTCGATTGCCAACCGGCCGGCTGCCTCTATGCTGCCCGCACCGGTACGGCCGAAGAGGGAAGACCATGGCCAAGGCGGACAAGACTGCGACAATGAGCCGGCTGCATTCCGCGGCAAGGCTGGCAAGGACGGCGCTGGCTGCCCGGCTTCTGGCGCACGGCTTCTATGCCGGCCAGGACCAGATCATGCTGGCGCTCGACCGTGAGGACGGCCAGACGCCGGGCAATCTTGCCGGACGTCTCGGCGTGCGCCCGCCGACGATCACCAAGACCATCAACCGGCTGCAGGCCCAGGGGTTCCTGGAGAAGCGCGCTTCTGAAGCCGATGCCCGCCAGGCCCACATCTTTCTCACCGATACAGGCCGCGACATCATCCACGCCATCGAGAAATCGGTGAAGAAGACCGAAAAGCAGGCGCTGAAGGGCCTCGACAAGAAGGACCAGAAGTCGCTGTTCAAACTGCTTGCCCGCATCGAGGCCAACCTCTCGAACGAGGAATTGGTGCTCATCGACGACGACGCCGAGTCGGACGACTGACCGGCGGATTGTCGCGGCAGGCGATCAAGCCGCCGCGGCAGAGCCCTGGATCAGCGACGACCAGCGTCCCGGTGTCATGCCGAACGCCTTCTTGAACTGCCTGATGAAATGGCTCTGGTCGCTGAAGCCGGCTTCGACCGCGATCTGCGCCAACGGTTCGCCGGCGGCGATCATCCGCCGCGCACGCTGAAGCCGGCGCATCACCAGGAAGCGATGCGGACTGGTCGAGAACGCCGCGCGGAAATGCCGTGACAAGGCATAGCGGTCGAGCCCGGTTATGGCTTCCAGTTCGCCGGAGCGCACCGGCCGGGTCAGGTTTTCCGTGAGATAGTCGCGCGCCAGTGCAGCCGCCCGCCACGCCGTCCTGGTCATCGGCTTTGCCGGCTGGCCACCATGCCGGGTCAGGCTTTGCATCAGTTGGACCAGGAAATCGTCGACGAACAGGTCGTCGAGTTCCTGCTCCAGCGGCCCCAGCGCCGAAAGCAGCGTTGCGCAAAAGGCGGCGTCCGTCACCACGCCATCCCTCACAAAAGGCAGCGAAGCGCCGCCGAGGCAGTCGAGCATCAGCGACGGCTCCAAATAGAGCATTCGGTAGCGCAGGCCGTCCTCGGTGCCGGCGCCGCCGTCATGCAGTTCGTCGGGGTGTAGCACGATGATCTGGCCTGGAAGGCTGTGACGCGCAGCACCAAGATAGCGAAACGTCTGCACACCGTGCAGCGTTACCCCGATCGCATAGGTGTCGTGGCGATGCAGGTCGAACGCGCTGCCATGGAAGCGTGCCTCGATCCGCTCCATGCCTGCGGGATCGGGGGCGGAGATAATACGGTTTTCCGCCGCATCGATGCACAAACGTCCAAGACCCTCGAAGGCCTGGCTGTCTAGATCGTGCGACATCGTCTCCTTAAGCCTCGCATTGGGGCACAAACCGAATGGCCAATGTCTCATGTTCGATACGAAATTTGCAATCGTGCTCAGGGAAGATCTGGCGGTCTGGCAGAAACTCAACGTCACCGCCTTCCTGACCAGCGGCATCGTCGCGCAGTTTTCCGATATCATCGGTGAACCCTATCGCGACCGCGCCGGCAATCTCTATAACCCGCTGTCGATCCAGCCGGTCATCGTTTTGTCCGCCGACCAGGCCACGCTGGGCACGATCCACCGGCGCACATTGGAGCGCGGCGTGACCACCTCGCTCTATGTCGAGGAGATGTTTTCGACCGGCTTTGACGCGGCCAACCGCGCCGTCTTCGCCGAATTTGCGCCTGAAGACGCCAAGGCGGTCGGGATCGCGCTTCGCGCCGACAAGAAGCTGGTCGACAAGATCACCAAGGGCGCCCGTATGCACCCGTAGCTTCAGAGGCATCGACTAAGCCTGCCGCCGACACTTGTTGTGCCAGCCGGCTTTGGCGTGGCGACAGCCGACAATTGGCTTGCCGGGAGCCGGCAATTCCCGCAAAGGTGGGTCCAGCCCAGCTCCCACCCGGCCTGCAAGTGAGTGCTCCCCAAAGACATGTAGAAAGCGCGACGCCCCCGGTGGCGATCCTGTGCATGCTTTCCACTTACGTCTGCTTCACCTTCCTCGACACATCAAGCAAATACCTCGTCCTCGCCGGCATTTCCGTGCTGGTCGTTGCCTGGGTGCGCTTTGCCGTGCATGTCATCCTGGTCGGCACCCTGTTGCGCGGCTGGCGCCAACCCATGCGGTTTCGCCCGATCAACCTGCCTGCGCATATCCTGCGCGGGGCTTTCCTGTTCGGATCGACCATATTCAATGTCCTGGCGCTCAAATCCCTGCAACTGGCCGAGACAACCTCGATCTATTTCTTTGGGCCGATGGTGATCACGGCGCTGGCCGGTCCGCTGCTTGGCGAGTGGGCGGGCTGGCGGCGCTGGCTGGCCATCCTGGCGGCCTTTGCCGGCGTCCTCATCATCACCCGACCGGGCGTCGGCGTGTTCGGCATCGGACATCTCTTCGCGCTCGGCTCGATGCTGTCGAACTGCTTCTACGTCATCATGACGCGCCGCATGTCGGCGACCGAGACATCGGAGAGCCTCATCCTGTTTTCGGCGCTGGCGCCGGCGCTGCTGCTGTTGCCCCTGCTGCCGTTTTCGTTTTCCTTGCCGCATGACGGCTGGCACTGGTTCGTGCTGCTGATGCTCGGCGTGTTCGGCGGCGTCGGTCACTGGCTGCTCGTCCAGGCCTACCGGCTGGCGACGACCACGGCTTTGGCGCCCTATCCCTATTCGCAGATGGTGTGGATGATCATTTCCGGATGGATCGTCTTCAAGCAGTTTCCCGACCGCTGGACGCTGGTCGGCGCCGCCATCATCGTCGCCAGCGGCCTCTACATCGTCCATCGCGAGCATAGGCTTCGGCTGCGGAGCCGCGCGGCCTCGGACGTCGAGGCCGAGGCGTTGGCAAAAAAACTTTGATTTGCCCCCGATCGGTGGCATAACGCCGCCTTTAAACAGTTTAGGTCTGGAAAGTCAGGTCCGGGGAGCACACGTCGCTGGCACAAAAAATCAAGCTTTCGACGATCGCGGATGCGCTCGGCGTGTCCACGGCCACGGTCTCGCTGGCGCTGCGCGACAGCCCTCTTGTTGCCGGGACCACCCGTGACCGCATCAAGGAACATGCCCGCGCCATCGGCTATATCTACAACCGACGCGCCGCCAGCCTGCGCACCTCGCGTTCCGGCATTGTCGGCGTCGTCGTGCACGACATCATGAACCCGTTCTTCGCCGAGATCCTGCGCTCGATCGAAAGCGAGCTCGACCGCAGCCGGCAAACCTTCATCCTGTCCAACCACTATGATCAGCTCGAAAAGCAGCGCACTTTCATCGATACGCTTTTGCAACTCGGCGCCGACGGCGTCATCATGTCGCCGGCGATAGGCACGCCGGCTTCCGACATCGTGATGGCCGAGGAGAACGGCCTGCCGGCTGTGCTGATCGCGCGCACCGTCGAGGGTGCCGACGTGCCGGTCTTTCGCGGCGACGACTCCTATGGAACAGGCCTCGCCACCAATCACCTGATCTCGCTCGGCCACAAGCGCATCGCCATGATCGGCGGCACCGACCAGACCTCGACCGGCCGTGACCGCTACCAAGGCTATGTCAACGCGATGGAGGCGGCCGGGCTGGAAGTCGGGCCGTCCTGGCGCATCGCCGGGCCGCGCACCAAGCAGGCCGGCTTCGAGGCCGCCGGGCAGTTCCTGGCGCTGAAGGACAGGCCGACAGCTGCCTGCTGCTGGAACGACCTCGTCGCCATCGGTCTGATGAACGGCATTGCCCGCGCCGGCCTGGTGCCGGGCGTCGACATCTCGGTCACCGGCTATGACGACCTCGAAGAGGCGGCGATCGCGACGCCGGCGCTGACCACAGTCTGGAACGGCCAGCGCGAGGTTGGCCGCCGCGCCGCCAGCGCGCTGCTCGACAAGCTCAACGGCCAGACGGTGCGACCCTCGCAGGAATTGATCAAGCCGGAACTGCATGTGCGTCAGTCGACCGGCAAGCCGGTGGAGCGTGCATGACCAAGGCCGAACAGTTGCAGACCGTCGCCATCCTGGTGCCGGGCGATTTCAACGACCACGCGGTCGACCGCATCAACCGCACGTTCAGGCGTGTCAGAATTGAACGCGCCGATCCGGCGCTCGTCACCGACGAGATGCGCAGTGATGTGCGCGGCATCGCTTCGTTCGCCGGCATCAACGCGGCGATGATGGACGCATTGCCCAACCTCGAACTCATCGCTTCCTTCGGCGTCGGCTATGATTCGGTCGATGTCGGTCATGCGGCGGCGAAAAACATCATGGTCACCAACACGCCCGACGTGTTGACCGAGGAGGTCGCCGACACCACGATCGGGCTGTTGATCAACACCATCCGCGACCTGCCGCGCGCCGAGACCTGGCTGCGCGACGGCAGCTGGGTGCGCAAGGGCAACTATCCGCTGAGCCGGCTGACCTTGCGCGGGCGCAGTGTGGGTATTTTCGGCATGGGCCGCATCGGGCAGGCCATTGCCCGGCGTCTGGAGGCCTTTGGCTTGCCGGTCGCCTACCACAACCGGCGCCGTGTCGAAGGTCTTTCCTACCACTATCATGCGACCCTGAAAGGGCTTGCCGAAGCCGTGGATACGTTGATTTCGGTCGCGCCGGGCGGCGCCTCGACGGAGAAGGCGGTCAATGCCGAGATACTGTCGGCGCTTGGCGCCAACGGCGTCTTCGTCAACATCGGCCGTGGCAGCACGGTCGATGAGGCAGCGCTTGCGGCAGCCCTTGCCAACGGCACCATCGCCGCTGCCGGCCTCGATGTCTTTGCCGACGAACCGAACGTGCCCAAGGCGCTGCTCGACGCGCCCAACACCTCGCTGCTGCCGCATGTCGGCTCGGCCTCGGACCATACACGCCGCGCCATGGCGGATCTGTGCGTCGACAATCTGGTGTCCTGGTTCACCGAGCGCCGGCCGCTGACGCCGGTGCCCGAGACGGCGCATGTGAAGGCTAGAAACTGATCGGTGGCTGCCACATTTATTAACGTCAGCTTAACCCTTTGGAATCATTGTTCAACCTGTCCGTGTACGTGGATGAAGAATGATGAAAGCACTTTCCGCATTGATCGCTGCCGCAGCGCTGTTTGGTGGCATTCAGCTGTTTCATGGCGGCAGCCGGGAAAGCGTAGCCAACGAGGCCGCCCCGTCCAACAGCTACAGGCTGGTCGCCAATGGCGATGAGGCGGTCTGTGCAGTCAGCCGCGGGGCCGAAATTTCGGACGGTTTGTCGTTGCTCACCGTTGCTCCCAAATGCCGTCGGCTCTTGCCGGGCATAGAACAGGCGAAGTTCTGGCGCGAGCAAAACGATGGCACCGTTGCCTTCAGCGCCAATGGCACCGATCCAATCGTCACCTTCGCGGCTGCCGATGGCGACGGCTACGAATCCTATGCCCCGGCGCTGCCGCTGCTGTCGCTGGCGGCCACCCGTGATAAAAAATCCGGCGACTGATTATTCCGCTGCGGCCCGCGCGCCGGCCTTCGCTGCGGCGTGCAGCCGAACCGCATCGCCGAAGGCACGGAATATTTTCACCGAATTGCTGTCCGACTTGACCCAGTATTCCGGATGCCATTGCACGCCGACGGCGAAGGCGCGGGCGTCCCGCACCGAAACCGCCTCGACCGTGCCGTCGGTGGCGACGGCCTCGACCTGCAGCTTCGAACCGAGCCGGTCGATCGCCTGGCGGTGCAACGAATTGACCTTGATGTCGCCGGCACCGAACACACCGGCCAGGCAACTGTCAGGTTTGATCGAAATGGTCTGGTGGATGGCGAAGCGTTCGTCCTGCTTCTCGCTCACCGGCGCGCGGTGATCGAGCGAACCCTCGCGCTCCTGGATCTCGGTGCCGAGCGTGCCGCCCAACGCCACGTTCAGTTCCTGGATGCCGCGGCAGATGGCGAGCAGCGGCACGCCGCGTTCGATCGCCCGGCGGATCAGCGGCAGCGTCGTGGCGTCGCGCGCCGGATCATAGGGGCCATTGGCTTCACTGGCGTCGCCGCCATAGAGCGAGGGATGCACATTGGATTTCGAGCCGGTGACCATGACGCCGTCGACCGACGACAGGAGTTCGTCGAAATCGAGCCGGTCGCCGAACGATGGCACCAGCACCGGGAACACGCCGGCGCCGGTGATCGCCGCTTCCAGATATTGTTGTGGGGCGGCGTGCCAGGTGTAGTTGTCGAACTGACGGACGTCGGTCGATATGGCGACGAGCGGCTGATGCATTTGGGCTCTGTGTTCCATTTGGGCAAGGGATACCTGCCTTCAAAATAGGCGATCCCACGTTATTTTTCCATGCCAAGTTTCGGCGTGTCGCATGGGCCACGAAACGGCCTGTTAGACTATAGTTGCAGTGCAGCCGGGCTTCGCCGTCAAATGGGGCCGGCCTGCTGGACTCGACTTCTTGCCTGTGTATTGTCTCGAACGAACCGACACGGAAACCGAGGATTTTCTGACGTCGGCCTGTTGATCCAAAAGGGAGGAACTTCATGGATCGTCGTTCATTCATTCGCAAGGCCGGTGTCACCGGCGTCGGTGCCGCGGCGGCGGCGGCCACGCTGGCGGCGCCTGCAATCGCCCAGTCCAATCCCAAGGTGACATGGCGGCTGGCGTCGTCCTTCCCGAAGTCGCTCGACACCATCTATGGCGGCGCCGAGGTGTTCTCGAAGATGCTGTCGGAAGCCACCGACGGCAATTTCCAGATCCAGGTTTTTGCTGCCGGTGAGCTGGTGCCTGGCCTGCAGGCCGCCGACGCCACCACGGCCGGCACGGTCGAGGCCTGCCATACGGTGGCATATTACTACTGGGGCAAGGACCCGACATGGGCGCTCGGTGCGGCGGTTCCCTTTTCGCTCAACGCACGCGGCATGAATGCCTGGCATTACCATGGTGGCGGCATCGACCTGTTCAACGAGTTTCTCGCCACGCAGGGCCTTTTCGGCCTGCCGGGCGGCAACACCGGCGTGCAGATGGGTGGCTGGTTCCGAAAGGAAATCAACACGGTGGCCGACCTTTCCGGCCTCAAGATGCGAATCGGCGGTTTTGCCGGCAAGGTGGTGCAGAAACTCGGCGTCGTGCCGCAGCAGATCGCCGGCGGCGACATCTATCCGGCGTTGGAAAAAGGCACCATCGACGCGGCCGAATGGGTCGGCCCCTATGACGACGAGAAGCTCGGCTTCTACAAGGTGGCGCCCTATTATTACTATCCCGGCTGGTGGGAGGGCGGCCCGACCGTCCACCTGATGTTCAACAAGGCGAAGTACGAAGAGCTTTCGCCAACGTACAAGTCGCTGCTGCACACTGCCGCGCAGGCGGCCGACGCCAACATGCTGCAGAAATACGATTATCTGAACCCTGCGGCGGTGAAGCGGCTGGTGGCCGGCGGCGCGAAACTGCGCCCGTTCAGCCAGGAGATCATGGCCGCCTGCTTCGAAAAGGCCAACGAGGTCTATACCGAAATGGAAGCTTCCAACGCCCCGTTCAAGAAGATCTGGGAATCGATCAAGGGCTTCCGCAAGGAGCATTATCTCTGGGCACAGGTGGCCGAATACAATTACGACACCTTCATGATGGTCCAGCAGCGCAACGGCAAGCTGTAGTCGTTTGTACTTCTGCTCAAAAGCTCTCTGGGCGGACCCCGCTTAGAGAGCTTTTCTGTATATGCCGGGAGGCGAAGCCGGCGGTTCAGCCGCGGCGCGGCACCACCAGAACCTTGACCTCGCCGGGCGCCGGCGGATTGGCGATCACCGCTGGCGCTTCTTCAAGCGACACCTGCCTGGAGATCAGCCTGTCGATCTCGACCGCACCGGAAGCGATGAGTTCGGCGGCGCGGCGATGGGTGTAGGGATTGAGGAAGGAACCGAGCACCTTCAGTTCCCGGAACAACAGGTCGAACGGCTCGAATTCCGCTTTCATGCCTTGCGGCGTCACGCCGACAATGACGACCGTGCCGCCGGCTCGGGCCAGGCGCATGGACTGCTCGACGGTCTCTCGCACGCCGGCGCATTCGAAGACGACGTCGACGCCACCTGGCGCCAGACCGGCCGGTCCGGCGATCGCATCGATGACATCGGTGGCTGTCGGATCGATCGTCGCTGTCGCGCCGAGGTCCTCGGCGAGGGCGCGCCGCGAAGCCTGCCTGGTCGACAGGATGATGGTCGTGGCTCCCGCCAGTCTTGCCAGCTGCACGGTGAGCAGGCCGATCACGCCGCCGCCAAGCACGACCACCGAGCTGCCCGGTTTGATACCGGCAAGGTCGACGCCGTGCAGGCAACAGCCGAGCGGCTCGCAGAAGGCACCGTGCAGGGGGTTCAGGCCTGCAGGCAGGACGAAAGCCTGCTTCTGCGGCAAGGCAAGATATTCGGCAAAGCCGCCGTCGCGATGAATGCCGATCGCGCACAGATTGCTGCAGAGATTGACTTGTCCCGCGTGACAGTGTGCGCAGCGCCCACAGGCTATGTTGGGGTCGCCGGTAACACGATCGCCGATGGCAAAACCCGAGACCGATGTTCCGATCGCCTCGACGATGCCGGAAAACTCATGGCCGGGCGTCACCGGTGGCGTGCAGGGAAATTCACCGTGAAACAGATGCCGGTCCGTGCCGCAGACGCCGCAGGCTTCGATGCGCACCAGTAGCTCATCCGCAC
>NZ_RZPI01000369.1:0-5549 GCF_003998715.1 Mesorhizobium sp. M7A.F.Ca.CA.002.15.2.1 | reverse complement strand
GACCGACAAAACCCCCGCTTTGCGGGCAGCTTCCGCAGTCCGCCTGCCGACGGCATGACAAGGCAAGGCGGCGAGCGTCGCGATGATTTCTTCCGGCGCATGGCGCATGGCATTGGCGCTTGTGACGGCCACCGCGACGGCATCGTCCGGGATCAGTCCGGCGGCGACAGGCAACGCCTTTGTTTCGGTCAGGGGCAAAAGAACCGGCTGAAAACCTGCCTCCTCCAGCCGATGCGCTGTGCGCGAAGCACCCGGTTCCGGCCTGGTCACCAGGACGCGAAGCATTTCAGAGCCAGCCGTCGAAGAACTTTTCGCCGGCCCTGGCGCGCACGCTCCGGGCCGCTTCGCCGCCGATCCGGGCGGCGTCTTGCGCCGGTCCCTGCAGTTCGACCGTGTGTGACTGCGTGCCGTCGGGCGAGATGATCAGCCCGGCAAAAGACAGTTTTCCGGCCTCGATCGCCGCATAGCCGGCGATCGGCGTGCGGCAGGAGCCATCGAGCGCCGCCAGGAAGGCACGCTCGCAGGCCAGCGCCTGGCCGGTCGGCACATCATGGACGGCCGCCAGCATCTTTTCGACATCGCGGTCGCCGATACGGGTTTCGATGCCGATCGCGCCTTGCCCCGGCGCCGGCGGGAAGACATCGAGCGGTATCAGGTCGGTGACGACATGCTCGAGCCCAAGCCGCTTCAGCCCGGCATAGGCCAGGATCGTGCCGGCGGCGACGCCTTCGTCGAGCTTGCGCAGCCGCGTCTGCACATTGCCGCGGAACATCACCACGTCGAGATCCGGCCGCATCCGGCGGATCAGCGCTTGCCGCCGTAGCGACGACGAGCCGACTTTCGCCCCGCGCGGCAGTTCGGCGATCGTCTTCGCCGCTTTGCCGACAAAGGCGTCGCGTGCGTCCTCGCGCGGCAGGAAGGCCGACAGTTCGAGGCCGTCGGGCAGTTGCGTCGGCATGTCTTTCGACGAATGCACGGCGATGTCGATCCGGCCGGCCAGCAGCGCCTCCTCGATCTCCTTGGTGAACAGGCCCTTGCCGCCGGCTTCCGACAGCGGCCGGTCCTGAATGCGGTCGCCGCTGGTCGAGATGACGACCACCTCGAACGCCTCCGCCGGCATGCCATGCGCGGCCATCAGCCGCGCCTGCGTTTCATGCGCCTGCGCCAGCGCCAGCGGGCTGCCGCGTGTTCCGATTCTCAAGATTGTTTGCATGGCGCGCAGTCCGTGATAACCCCCCGGCAAGCGAGGCTTTTCCGGGGTTCTCCTAACGGGGAAAACCCCATGATACAATCTTTAGGGACAGCGACGAATTGATCCGCGTGCTGGGCATAGAGACGAGTTGTGACGAGACCGCCGCCAGCGTGGTGGCCGTCGACGGCGACGCCGCGCCAAAAATCCTGTCCAACATCGTGCTCAGCCAGATCGAGGAGCATGCCGCTTTCGGCGGCGTCGTGCCGGAAATCGCCGCGCGCGCCCATGTCGAGGCGCTGGACGGCATCATCGAGGCGGCGCTTGCCGATTCGGGCACGGCGCTAGCCGATATCGACGCGATTGCCGCCACCGCCGGCCCCGGCCTGGTCGGCGGGCTGATCGTCGGGCTGATGACCGCCAAGGCAATCGCCGCGGCGGCGAACAAGCCGCTGATCGCCATCAACCACCTCGAAGGCCATGCGCTGACCGCAAGGCTGACCGACGGGCTCGACTTTCCCTATCTCTTGCTGCTGGTCTCCGGCGGCCATACGCAAATCGTCGCCGTGCGGGGTGTCGGCGGCTACCAGCGCTGGGCAACGACTATCGACGACGCGCTCGGCGAAGCCTTCGACAAGACGGCCAAGATGCTTGGCCTGCCCTATCCCGGCGGACCGAATGTCGAAAAGGCGGCACAGGCCGGCAACGCCTCGCGCTTTGCCTTTCCGCGTCCGATGAAGGGCTCGGCCCAGCCCGACTTCTCCTTCTCCGGCCTCAAGACCGCCGTGCGCCAGGCGGCGAGCGCCATTGCGCCGCTGAGCGACCAGGACGTCGCCGACATCTGCGCCTCGTTCCAGGGGGCCGTAGCCGATGCTCTGGCCGACCGTGTTTCTCGCGCGCTGACGCGCTTTCGCGAGACATTTCCCGGCACCAGGAACCCAGCCCTCGTCGTTGCCGGTGGTGTCGCCGCCAACCGCACGATCAAGACCATGCTGGAGCGGCTCTGCGCCGAGACCGGCTTCACCTTCATTGCGCCGCCACTGAAACTTTGCACCGACAATGCGGCGATGATCGCCTGGGCCGGCATCGAGCGGCTGCGCGAGGGCATGGCGCAAGAGAACGGCTTCGATTTCGTGCCGCGCTCGCGCTGGCCGCTGGACAGCATCTCGGCGCCGATGGTCGGCTCCGGCCGGCGCGGAGCCAAGGCATGAACGAGGTGGCAATGAGCGGCAACGTCACCGCGCCAAGCGGCTGGCGCGTTGCCGTGCTCGGCGGCGGCGCCTGGGGCACTGCCTTGGCCTTGGCCATGCTGCGCGCCGGCCATTTCGTCCGCCTTTACGCGCGCGATCCGGAGACCGTCGCCGCGATCGACCGCGGCGAAAATCCACGCTACCTGCCGGGCATTACGCTCCAGCCCGGCATCGTGGCGACGAGCAACATCCAGGCCACGCTCGACGGTGCCGATTGCGTGCTGGCGGTGACGCCGGCGCAGTCGCTGCGGGCGACGCTGGCGGCCGCGAAGGACCATATGCCGGCCGGTATCCCGCTGGTTCTGTGTGCCAAGGGCATCGAAAGCGAGACTGGCGCGTTGCTATCGGCGATTGTCGAAGAAATCCTGCCGCTCAATCCGGTTGCCGTTTTGTCGGGCCCGAGCTTCGCCACCGACGTCGCCCGCGGCCTGCCGACGGCCGTTGTGGTCGCCGCCCGCGACGAGGCATTGGCCGCCGATCTCGCCGCCCGCTTTTCCGCCGAAAATCTGCGCTGCTATTCGAACGACGACCTGATCGGCGTCGAGATCGGCGGCGCCTTGAAGAACGTCTTTGCCATTGCCGCAGGTGCCGTCACTGGGGCGGGTCTCGGCGCCAGCGCCCAGGCCGCCATGGTGACGCGCGGCTTTGTCGAATTGCGCCGCATCGGCGCTGCCTTCGGCGCCAGGCCCGAAACGCTGATGGGGCTTTCCGGCCTTGGCGACCTGCTGCTGACCTGCTCGTCCACCCAGTCGCGCAATTTCGCCTATGGGTTGGCGCTCGGGCAAGGCAAGCCACTTGCCGGATTGCCGCTGGCAGAAGGCGTGCCGACGGCGGCGATCGCAGCCCGCATTGCGACCGAGCGCAACATCGACGCGCCGATCATTGCCGCCGTCGCCGCCATACTGGATGGCACCATCACCGTCCGGCAGGCCGTGACGGCGTTGATGACCCGGCCGCTGAAGACCGAAACCAACGATTGATCCCCACGACTTTGAACGATCAGGAGAAAAAATGCTGTTTGCTGTGATTTGCAAGGACAAGCCCGGAAGCCTGCAGGTGCGCCTCGACACGCGGCCCGAGCATGTTGCCTTTCTCGAGGGGTTGAACGGCGACAAGAAGCTGGCATTCGCCGGTCCGTTCCTTGACACTGAAGGCAGGTCCAATGGCAGCCTCGTGGTCGTCGAAGCGCCCGACCTGGCAGGGGCGCAGGCTCTGTCGGCCGCCGACCCCTACGCCAAGGCCGGGCTGTTCGAAAGCGTCGAAATCCGCCCGTGGAACTGGACGTTCAACAAGCCGGCGGCTAGTTAATCCCGGTCGCCAGCGCGACTCCAAGGAGGAGAAAGACATGAACTACTGGCTGTTCAAATCCGAGCCATTCAAGTTCTCCTTCGAGATGCTGAAGGCCAAGGGCAAGGCCGGCACGCAATGGGACGGCGTGCGCAACTACGCGGCGCGCAACAACATGAAGGCGATGCAGATCGGCGATCTCGGCTTCTTCTACCACTCCAACGAGGGGCTGAACATCGTCGGCATCGCTGAAGTCTGCGCGCTTGCCCATCCCGACACCACGTCGGACGATCCGCGCTGGGAATGCGTCGACATCCGCGCCGTAAGGGATGTACCGAACCCGCCGACGCTGGAACAGGTGAAGGCCAATCCGAGGCTTGCCGACATGGCGCTGGTGCGGCTCGGACGGCTTTCCGTGCAGCCGGTGACGCCGGCCGAATGGAAGGAAGTCTGCCGCATGGGCGGCTTGACGCCGGTTCCGTGACGGCGCTCACGCCCAACAGCGCCAAACAGTTCATTCTCGACAACACGGCGCTGATGGCGCCGCCGCACGTGCCGGAGATCCTGCTTCATCTTGCCGACGAAGCGCATGATCTGTGGCAGCGGACCGAGGAAGAGCTGGTCGAAATCGGCCTGCCGCCGCCCTTCTGGGCCTTTGCCTGGGCCGGCGGCCAGGGCCTTGCCCGCTATGTCCTGGACAATTCCGGCACGGTGCGTGGCAAGCACGTGCTCGACTTTGCTTCCGGCTCCGGCCTTGTCGCCATCGCCGCCGCCAAGGCCGGTGCCGCCAAGGTGATCGCCTCCGACATCGACCCGTTCTGCGCCACCGCGATCCGGCTCAACAGCGAGATCAACGGTATCGGGACCGAATTCCTCGGCACGGATTGCATCGGCACCGATGCAGGTTGGGACGTGGTCCTGGCCGGTGATGTTTTCTATGACAAATCTTTCGCTGACCGGCTGGTGCCATGGTTCGCAACGCTGAAGGCGCGCGGCGCCGAAATCCTTGTCGGCGATCCCGGCCGGTCGTATCTGCCGAAGACAGGGCTGGAGCCGCTTGCGGTCTATGAAGTGGCCGTCACGCGGGCGCTGGAGGATGCGCTGGTCAAGCGCACGACCGTCTGGCGGTTCGCTTGACGCGATCGCCGAACAGGCGTTCCATCATATCCAAATCAGAGGGGGGAGCTCATGGATTTTTCAGCAGTGAACTGGCTGGCGGTGGTCGCTGCCGCAATCGTGGCGTGGCTGTTCGGCGCCGCCTGGTACATGAGCCTGAGCAAGGCGTGGCTGAAGGCCGCCAAGCTCGATCCGGCCACGATGAAGAAGTCGCCGCTGCCCTTCGTCGTCAGCTTCATCGCCGAACTGGTCATGGCCACGATAATGGCGCTGGTCGTCGGCGCGATGACCGGCGGCGAGCCGACATGGCTCGCCGGACTTGTCTTCGGCTTCGTGCTCTGGCTGGGTTTCGTCGCCACGACGCTCTCGGTCAACCATCGCTACGAGAATTTCGGCTGGGACCTGACCCTCATCGACGGCGGCCACTGGCTCGGCGTGCTACTGATCATCGGCGCCGTCATCGGCTGGTTCGGCGCGGTGGCAAGCTGAGTCAAGAAGGGAGTAGGGCAGTAAGGCAGTAGGGGAATAGGGGAGCAGACGGCACCGACGCCTATCCCTACTGCCCTACTGCCCTACTGCCCTACTGCCCTACTGCCCTACTGCCCTACTGCCCTACTGCCCTACTGCCCTACTGCCCTACTGCCCTACTCCCCTACTCCCCTCCTGCCCTTTATCCGTCGTCCCCGTCTTCGCGACTTCCCCTATCA
>NZ_RZPI01000368.1:0-5553 GCF_003998715.1 Mesorhizobium sp. M7A.F.Ca.CA.002.15.2.1 | reverse complement strand
GACTATAACGGCGCCATACAGGAAGGCTTCGGCCGGCTGCAGATGACAATTGCCAACGGCCGCCGCTGCTCGACCGCAACCGCCTATCTGCGGCCCGCCATGCGGCGCGGCAATGTCAAGGTGCTGACCGGCGCGATGGCGACGAAGATCCTGCTCAGGGATGGCCGCGCAGCCGGCATTGCCTACACCAGAGGCGGGGCGAGCCATGAAGTTCTGGCGCGGCGCGAAGTTCTGCTTGCCGGCGGCGTCATCAACACGCCGCAGCTGATGATGCTGTCAGGCATAGGCGACAGCGGCGAGCTGGCGGCGCATGGCATCGAGACGAAGGTCGATCGTGCGCAAGTCGGCAAGAATCTGCAGGACCACGTTTCGGTTATCGTGATGTATCGGCGCAAACAGCCTGGACCGTTTCTCAAGATGATGCGGGCCGATCGTATCGGGCTGGATTTCGTCAGGACTTATCTCACCGGAAAGGGCTTTTCGGGAGATGTGCCTGGCGGCGTCGTGGCATTCCTGAAAAGCGACACAAGCCGGCCGTTGCCGGACGTACAGCTGCTTTTCACCGCCGCGCCGCTTGGGGCATGGCCTTACATGTCGCCGTTCAAGGCGCCGTTCGCCGACGGCTTTGCGACCCGTATCGTTGCGGTGCAGCCGGAGAGCCGCGGCAGCGTCAAGCTGGCGTCGAGCGATCCGGTTGCCGCGCCCCTGATCCATCAGAATTTCCTGTCCTCGCAGCGCGACTGGCAGTCGCTTCGCGCCGGCTTTCGTGTTGCACGCAACCTTGCCAGCCAGCCGTCCATGGCTCCGTTCGTCGGCGCGGAGTTCTTCCCCGGCCCGAAATGCGAGAGCGACGAAGAGATCGACGAGCACATCCGCAAGACCTCGATCACCGTGCATCATCCGGCCGGCACGTGCCGCATGGGCGTCGATGCGGCATCGGTGGTCGATCCGGAATTGCGGGTGCGCGGCATTGCCGGGCTTCGTGTCGTGGACGCCTCGGTCATGCCCGACCTCGTTTGCGGCAACATCAATGCGGCGGTCATCATGATCGCCGAAAAGGCCGCGGATCTGATCCGCAGCCGCGCTCAACAGAGCGTGGCTGCCTGATAAGGCGGCCGGAATACAACCAAAGTCTTTTGGTTGAGACTGAAAAACTGCGTTGGTTGGACTGTCATGCGCGCCAGCATGGCCGTGACGAAGCGGTTTCACGCCCTGATTGTGAGCTGAATTCCGTGCATTTCTAGGCTGTTTCTGCCTATTTCTGGGCATTTGCCACTCAAAAATGCACCTCAACCAAAAACTTATAAGATTCGCAATTTGGGTATTGTCGAGCAAAACCAATGCGAATACGGTTGAGTTGGTTAGAAGTATTTTCTTCGTGACGAGAGGTGTCCGATATGTCCCTGGCGCAACCAGCTAACGATGTGCTCACCAACAAGAAGGCGGCACTCAAGGGCCTCTACGACGCCCTCTACGCAAAGAACATGTTTCCGTTCTGGGCGACGTCGGAAGGCGTCGACCATGACGAGATCAAGCAGTTGATGGCGACGTCGAAAGCCGTTCCCTTCGTGTGGTCCTATTCGGACATCGAGCCCCTGCTCCAGCGCGCCGCCGAACTGGTGACCATGGACGACAGCGAGCGCCGTTCGCTGATCCTCGTCAATCCCGGTCTTGCACCCAAGCGTGCATCGGTCAGCACCATGTACACCGCCTACCGCTTGAACGATCCCGACGAGATCATGCCGCCGCACAAGCACTCGCCGAGCGCCATCCGCTTCGGCCTGACGGGCAAGGGCAATTTCACCGGCGTCGAGGGCGAAGACGTGGTCTTCGGCCCGGGCGACATGGTGCTGACGCCCAACGACGCCTGGCACAATCATGGCACCGTTGGCGGCGAGCAGGCGGTCAACCTGTCGGTGCTCGACCTGCCGCTGGTCGAAACGCTGCATGCCGTCCATTTCGATCACAAATACACGGAGATGGTCGACGGCAAGGAAGTCGAGAAGAAGGTGCAGACCGCCCGCTACCCCAGCGACTACTCACAGCGCATCTATGGCGAAGGCGGCCTGATGCCGCGTTTCGTCGACCACAAGCGCGGCGGCGGCCTGTCGTCGCCGATGTATGTCTATCGCTGGGAGAAGATGGAAGCGGTTCTCGACGCCCACAAGGATTGGGATGGCGACCCCCATGAAGGCATCGTCATCGACTATGTCGATCCGACGACCGGCGGACCCGTCTTCCACACCATCAATTTCTACGTGCAGATGCTGCGCCCCGGCGAGAAGACCTTGCCGCAGCGCGAGACCGCCAGCCTGCTCTTGGCGCCGTTCCGCGGCAACGGCCATTCGATCATCGACGGCAAACGCTATGACTGGAACCAGTTCGACACCATCGCCATACCCGGCGGTTCCTGGGTCGAGCATGTCAACGGCTCGTCGAGCGAGCCGGTGATCTTCTTCGGCGCCACCGATGCGCCGACGCAGAAGGCGCTGCTCCTCTACAAGCGCTGGGGCCGCAACCAGGCCGGCGATCTGCTCCGTCTCGTCTAGTTCCGGTCCTCCGGCAGGCAATGTCCACGCCGCCATTGGCGGCGTGGACATCGAAATGGAATTTCAGCAGCAAGGGCGTATGCATTTGGTTTCGGCGTTCAACACAAAGCAGATCGGCCATGTCGACTGCCCAGGCGGCGGTCAGGTCTGGGTCGACGGCAACATCCTTTATATCGGCCACATGCGGCCGCCGAGCGGCACGACGCTGGTCGACATTTCCGACCCGCGCAATCCGCGCAAAATTACGACGATCGATGTCCCGCCCGGTTGGCACTCGCACAAGGTGCGCGCCAAGGACGGACTGATGATCATCAACCACGAGCGCTTTGGCGACGCCGGCCCGGCTGATTTCGGCGGCGGACTGGCGCTCTACGACACCACCAAGCCGGCACAGCCGAAGCTCATCTCGAAATGGATAACCGGCGGCAAGGGCGTCCACCGCTACGACTTCGACGGCCGTTACGCCTACATATCGCCGACCGCCGACGGTTATGTCGGCAACATCGTGATGATCCTCGACCTGATCGATCCCGCGAAGCCGGTCGAGGTCGGACGCTGGTGGATACCGGGCCAGTGGACCGGGGGCGGCGAAGAGTATCCTTGGCACGACTATGTCACGCCGCGCTGTCACCATCCGCTGCGAATGGGCGACAGGCTCTATGTCAGCTACTGGCATCATGGCTTGTTCATCCTCGACATTTCGGACATCACCAAGCCGAAGCTGGTCTCGCACGTCAATTCGAGCCCGAGCTTTCCGCATCCCACGCACACCTGCCTGCCGATTCCACAGCCGCTCAAAGGCCGCAACATCATGGTGGTGGCGGACGAGGATGTCGCCAAGCTTCGGCCATCGCCGCCGGCCTTCACCTGGATTTACGACATCACTGATGAGACCAACCCGTTGCCGATCTCGACCTTCCAGGTGCCAGGCCTCGACACGGACGGTTCACCGCAGCCTCAGATGACCGGCTGCCATCAGCCTTCCGAGCGGTTCAATGGAACCGTCATTCCGTTTGCGTGGTTCGCGCAGGGGCTGCGCCTCGTCGACATCGCCGATCCGTTCGCGCCAAAGGAAGTCGGTCATTTCATGCCCGACGCGCCGGAGGGCGCGGAGCGTTCCTCGTCCAACGACGTGACCATCGACGACCGCGGCATCGTCTACCTGATCGATCGCATCCGCGGCGTCGACATCATCGAAACCAGCGTTCTCTAGGGGGATATGTTGAGCGACAGCACGCGAAAATCCGCCAGCCACTACGCCATCGGCAACAAGAACCCGAACCTGCCGTTTCATCCGGCGGTGCGTGCCGGCGATTTCATCTTCGTCTCGGGCCAGGTGCCGAAAGACGAGAATAACAACATGATCAGCGGCACGATCGAAGAAGAGACGCTGGCGACGCTGAAGACCATCGCGCGCGTCATCGCGCATGAAGGCGCGACGCTGTCGGATGTCGTGCGGATCACCACCTATCTCGAGGATACGCGCGATTTCGGCCGCTACAACAAGGCGTTCCTCGAAGGGATCGGCGACGCCGTTCTGGCGCGCACGACCGTCGAGGCAAAAGCGGTCATCAACACCAAGATCGAAATGGACGCCATCGTCTACAAGCCGCTGCCGGCGAGCAAGTAGGCCCTGGACACTAGCGAGGAGAAGACATGTACAAGCTGTTAGGCCGCCAGACATCAGGCAACGTCCAGAAGGTGCTCTTCATGCTCGAAGAGTTGGGAGCGTCCTACAAGCGCGAGGATTATGGCCGCCAGTTCGAGAACACGCAGACGGCGGAATACAAGGCGCTCAACCCGACCTCCAAGGTGCCGACGCTGGTCGACGGCGACACCGTGATCTGGGAGTCCAACACCATCCTGCGCTATCTCGCGGCATTCGGCGGCGAACAGTTGAATGGCGCCACGCCGGCGGAAAAGACCGAGGTCGAGCGCTGGATGGACTTCCTGCTGGCGGCAGTCAATCCGGGCTACCTGGCGGCCTTCAAGGGCGCCAAGCTCACGCCCGAGGAACAGACCGCCGAATACAAGGAACAAGTGAAGGACCTTGTCGCGCAGCTCAAGATCGTCGACGGCCACCTGGCCGGCAAGGACTTCCTGGCGCTCGGCAAGCTGACCCTTGCCGACATTGCCTGCGCGCCGATCCTGAAGCGCTGCGTCGACTTCAAGATCGACCGGCCGTCAATGCCCAATCTGGAGCGCTGGGTGGCCGCGATCGCCGCTCGGCCGGCCTTCAAGGCGGCAACCACTGCTGCTCCCGCAAAGGCCGCATGATGATCAAGCGCGCCGCTCTCATCGGACTGGGAACGATGGGTCCAGGCATCGCCGCGCGGCTTTCGCGCGGCGGGCTCGATGTGACGGCGTATGACGTTTCGCCAGGGGCAATCGAGCGCGCCCGCGGCATGCTCGATCTTGCCGGCGGCGTGCTCGACCGTCTCGACATCGAGGCGCCCGGGACTGGTGCCGGCAAAGTGCGTTTCGTCGAGACGATCGCCGAGGCCGTCGATGGCGCCGAACTGGTGATCGAGAACGTGCCCGAGAATATCGACATCAAGGCGCAGACCTATCGTGACATCGATCCGCTGATCGGCCCGTCCGTCATCGTCGCGTCCGACACGTCGGGCATTCCGATCACCAAGCTGCAGGCGCATATCTCGCATCCCGAGCGGATGGTCGGCATGCACTGGTCGAACCCGCCGCACATCATCCCGATGATCGAGGTGATCGGCGGCGAGAAGACCGCGCCTGAAACCGTGGCTGTTATCCGCGATCTCATCCGCTCGATCGGCCTGCTGCCGGTGGTGGTGAAGAAGGACGTTCCAGGCTTCGTCGAGAACCGCGTGCTCTATGCGCTGCTGCGCGAGGCGGTCGATCTTGTCGAGCGCGGCGTCATCGAGCCGGAAGACCTGGACACCTGCGTGTCGTGGGGCATCGGCTACAAGATCGCCGTCATCGGCCCGATGGCGCTGCTCGATATGGCGGGGCTGGGTATTTTCAAAAC
>NZ_RZPI01000367.1:0-5554 GCF_003998715.1 Mesorhizobium sp. M7A.F.Ca.CA.002.15.2.1 | reverse complement strand
TTGCTATGCAGGCGCGTGGAAAAGCTCATGACGAAGCCTGCAGGCGGTTGGCGCCATGGAAGCCGACCGAGAATTCGTTGGCGATGTTCTCATGCGCCCGCTGCCGCCTGGTGCCGAGCCCGAGCTTCGGAAACAGAAGCTCGGCGACGCGGTAGGCCTCCTCGAGATGCGGATAGCCCGAGCCGATGATGGTATCGATGCCGATCGCCTGGTATTCGCGGATGCGCCCGGCGATCTGTTCCGGCGTGCCGACCAGCGCCGTGCCGGCGCCGCCGCGCACCAGCCCGACGCCGGCCCACAGATTGGGCGACACCACCAGCCTGTCACGGCGGCCGCCATGCAGCTCCGACATGCGGCGCTGGCCGACCGAATCCATCTGGTTGAGGAAGCGCGCCTGCGCGTTTTCGATCTGGGCGTCGGTGACATGGCTGATCAGCCGGTCGGCGGCGCGCCAGGCTTCGTCCTCGGTCTCGCGCACGATGAAATGCAGCCGGATGCCGAAGCGCAGTTTTCTGCCGCGCCGCGCCGCCTTTGCGCGCGCCGCGGCCAGCTTCTCGGCGACCTGCGCCGGCGGTTCGCCCCAGGTCAGATACATGTCGACGAGGTCCGCGGCGAGGTCCTGGCCGGCATCCGACGATCCGCCGAAATAGAGCGGCGGCCGTTCCTGGTGCGGCAGAAGGTCGAGGCGGCCATTTTCGACGCGGTAATATTTGCCGTTGAAATTGACCCGCTCGCCGGACACCAGGCCGCGCCAGATGGTCAGGAATTCATGCGCCTGGGCATAGCGCTCGTTATGCGGCAGGAAGACGCCGTCGCCGGCGAGCTCGGTCGGGTTGCCGCCGACCACGACATTGAGCAGCAGGCGGCCATTGCTCAAGCGATCGAGGGCGGCGGTCTGGCGTGCGGCGAAAGTCGGCAGCGTCACGCCCGGCCGCAGCGCGACCAGGAACTTCAGTTTTTCGGTGAGTGTCGCGAGGCCCGTCGCGGTGATCCAGGAATCCTCGCAATTCTGGCCGGTCGGCAACAGCACGCCGGGAAAGCCGAGCCGGTCGACCGCCTGCGCGATCTCCTTGAAGTAGCCGAATTCGGGCGGCCGCTGCTGCTCCTCGGAACCGAGATAGGAGCCGTCGCCATGCGTCGGGATGAACCAGAAGAAATCGAGCGGTGCGGTGCTGGCAGGCGCGGTCATGTCTGGCACAGTCACGGGCGGATCTCCTGGAGATATGGGTGCGAACGCAAATGGCGCCGGGCGTTCTCATCCGGCGCCGTCAGGGGACAAGTCAGTTGCCGGGTGCCGTCCACACCGCGTCGGAGATGCGGACCGCGTTCGGGATCAGCCCGAGCTTGAAGAAGCGGTCTGCGGTCGCCTGCTGGCCGGCGATGATCTCGTCGGTGATCGGGAAGACGCCGAATTTGGTGCGGTTGGCGGCGATGATCTGCGCGTCGAGCGGCACGCCGGTCACCTCATGCAGCGCCGCGGCCACCTTGTCGCGGTTCTGGTCGGCCCATTTCGCCGCCTCGCCCAAGGCTGATATCGTTGTGGTGACGGTTTCGGGATGCGCCTTGGCGAAGTCCTTGTTGGCGAGGAAATAGGTGTTGACCTTCAGCACCTCGCTGGAGCGGGCCAGCACACGCGGCTGGTAGCGGGTTTCGGCGATGGCGAAGAACGGATCCCAGACGGTCCAGGCATCGATCTGGTCGCTGGCAAAGGCTGCGGCCGCATCCGCCGGGCTGAGATAGACCGGCGTGATCTGGTCGAACGGGATGCCGGCCTTCTCCAGCGCGGCGACGAGCAGATTGTGCGCGCTGGTGCCCTTGCCGACACCGACGCGCTTGCCCTTGAGATCGGCGACCGACTGGATCGGCGACGCCGGCTTGACGAAGATCGCCTCGCCCTCGCCATTCGACGGCAGCGCTGCGGCATAGACGATGTTGGCACCGGCCGACTGGCCGAAGATCGGCGGCGCGTCGCCGGTCCAGCCGACATCGATGGCGCCGACATTGAGCGCCTCGACCAGCGGCGGACCGGCGGTGAACTCGACCCACTTGACCGTCACGCCCTTGTCTTCAAGTGCCTTCTCGATCACCTGCTGCTGCCTGGCGATCACCGGCAGGCCGGTCTTCTGATAGCCGATGCTGAACTGCTTCAGCTCCTGCGCCGTGGCGCCGGACGACACGGCAACCGTCGCCGCCAGCAGGCCGATGCCGAAAACACGTCTCGTTAGATTGAACATTGATCCCTCTCCTTCGCTGCGGATCGGCGCCGGAAATGGCCTCGCCGGTTGGAAGATGGATGAGGCTAGGTAATTCTATAAATTTAGTAGAGGAATGATTTTGCGAGTTAGAGGGGAGAATGGGAATTATCTTCTTTGGCTACCTGGAATTCGTCATCCTGGGGTCTGCGCTGCGTCGCTTCGCCCTTGCTCGCCCTAGGATGACGAAGACGCGGGGGCTAGTGCCAATCGCCAATCCCCTCACTGCGACCAGTACTGCCAGGCCCAGTAAAAACTCTCGTCGCGTGGCGGCAGGCGGTCGCGCTCGGCGTCCCAGCGGACCGGCGTTGGCGATTTCGGTTGCTGTTCAAGCGGCTGGCTTTCCCTGGTCCAGGCGAGAAGCCAATTGCCGGCTTGGGCGAACAGCACGGCGGTGGAATGGGTCATCGTCATTCTCTCCTGCTCTTCTGATTCCCAATCATTCGCGTCCCGCCCACGGGACGAGCACGCGCTCGATCCTGCGGAGGGTGAATTCCAGCACGAAGGCAATGGCCGCGATCACCAATATGCCCATCACCACCACGTCGGTGACGAGGAACTGGGCGGCCGATTGGATCATGAAACCAAGCCCGCGCGTCGCCGCCACCAGTTCGGCGGCGACCAGCGTCGACCAGCCGGCGCCGAGCGCGATGCGCAGGCCGGTCAGGATCGACGGCAGCGCGCTGGGCAGGATGACATGGCGGACCACTTGGCGCTGAGTAGCGCCCAGTGAGCGCGCCGCATTGATGCGTTCCTGCGAAACGCCGCGAACGCCGGACGCGGTCGACAATGCCACCGGCGCCAGCATGGAAATAGTGATCACCAGGATCTTCGACGGTTCGCCGATGCCGAACCAGATGATGACCAGCGGCAGGTAGGCGAGCGGCGGGATCGGCCGCAGGAACTCCAGCAGCGGATCGAAGATGCCGCGCCCGATCGTGCTGATGCCGATGGCGAGCCCAACCGGCACGCCGACGAGGATGGCGGCGACCAGCGCGGCGAAAACCCGGCCCAGGCTGGCGACGGCATGCTGCAGCAGCGTCGCATCGACGAAGCCGTCGCGGGCGACGGTGATGAACTTGTTCCACACCGCAACCGGCGAGGGCAGGAACACTGGCGACACCAGTTGCAGGCGGGCCGACAGCGCCCACAGCGCCAGCACCACCAGGATGGTCACCACGCTGACCGCGCGCGCGGAAACGCCTTTGCGTTTCGGGCTGGACCGCGACCACGGCACCGACAGGCCGTCGGCCTCGTCGACCTTGTGTCCCGGCCGCTCGGTGTAGGAGGTAACGGTCATGCCGCCTCTCCTTCGAAGATCGCGTCGGTTAGTTCGCCGCGCGCCGCGGCGAAGGCCGGGTCGGCCTTGATGGTGCGGATGGCCTCGCCCGATGCGTAGCGCCTGGAGAAGCCCGGTTCGAAAGTTTGCACCACGCGGCCCGGGCCAGGCGCCAGCACGACGATGCGGGTGGCCAGCACCAGCGCCTCCTCGATGCCATGCGTCACCATCAGCACGCCGACATCGCTTGCCGTCCACAGATCGAGCAGCGTCGTCTGCATGCGCTCGCGCGTCAGCGCATCGAGCGCGCCGAGCGGTTCGTCGAGCAGCAGGAATTCGGGTTCGGCGGCGAGCGCCCGGGCCAGGCCGACACGCTGGCGCATACCGCCGGAAAGCTCCCAGATGCACTTGTCGCCGGCGTCGGCGAGCTTCACCAGCGCCAGCAGCTCATCGGCGCGCCGCGCCCGCTCGGCCGGAGCGACACCGCGCAGCCTGAGCGCGAAGGCAACGTTTTCGCGCGCCGTCAGCCATGGGAACAAAGCATCGTTCTGGAACACCACCGCCCGGTCCGAGCCAGGTGCTGTGATCGGCTTGCCGTTGATTGAAGCCGTACCGCGCGCCGGCGCGACAAGGCCGGCGGCGACGTTGAGCAGCGAGGTCTTGCCGCAGCCGGAACGGCCGACCAGCACGACGAAATCGCCCTTGGCGACATCGATCGACACCCGCTCGACCGCAGGCGCTGCCTGGCCGTCATAGTGGATCGAGACCTTGTCCAGTACGAGATGCGGGTCGAGCACGAGATGCGGCATGGATGCCTCGCGGTTCGTTGAAATCCGACTGCCCCGGCCCTCGTCAGCGGTTCCGGGGCAGTCAGCACGCGGCGTTAGGGAAAAAGATCCGCGCGCGTTCAGAGCAATTCCAGGAAAAGCGTGAAGCGGTTTTCCGTCCGGAATTGCGTTAAGCGAGTACTAGTTCGAGGCGAGCGCCTCGGTGACGTATTTCGACGATACGTATTTCGAATAGTCGGGAAGCACGGCGTCGATCTTGCCTTGCTCCTTGAGGAAGGTGGATGTCGCTTCGACCGCCTTGACCGTGCCGCCGCCGAGGAATTTGTCGGAGGCCTGCTCTTCCAGCGTCGGGAAGACATAGCCCTTGAGCAGCTGCGGCACTTCTTCCAGCTTGGCGCCGGTGAGTTTGGCGATCGCGGCCGCCTGCGGCGACGATACCGACCAGGCTTCGGGCTTGGCGAGGAACTCGGCATATGCCGCGCCCGTCACCTTGACGAAGTCGCGCACCGCTTCCGGGTTCTTTTCGGCGAAGTCGGTGCGCACGATCCAGGCGTCGAAGGTCGGCGCGCCCCAGGCGGCGACCTGCGAGGAATCCACCACCACCTTGCCCGTCGTCTTGATCTGGCCGAGCGCCGGATCCCAGACATAAGCGGCGTCGATGTCGCCGCGCGAGAAGGCGGCGGCGATTTCCGGAGGCCGGAGATTGAGGATCTCGACCGACTTCGGATCGACGCCCTCATGCTTCAGTGCTGCGAGCAGGCTGTAATGCGTCGTCGAGACGAACGGCACGGCGACCTTCTTGCCGGCGAGATCGGCGATTTTCTCGATGCCGGCGCCGTTGCGTGCCACCAGCGCCTCGGATTCGCCGATCAGGCCGACGATGAAGATGGTCTGGATCGGCAACTCGCGGCTCGCCGCCGCCGCCAGCGGACTCGAGCCGACATAGCCGATATCGACCGAACCGGAAGCGACCGCGGCGATGACATCGGCGCCGGAATCGAATTTGCGCCAATCAATGGTGGCCTTCGTCGCCTTTTCATAGGCGCCGTCGGCCTGCGGCACTTTCGAGGGTTCGACCACCGTCTGGTAGCCGATGGTGATCTTGAGGTCGTTGGCAAGGGCCGGGCCGAGGAAGGCCGCACCGGCAAGTGCCGCCGACGAGAGCAGAAGAATGCGTCGCGAAATGGTGGACATGAAGGGCTCCTGAAAAGAGAAAAACCGGAATGCTTCATAAT
>NZ_RZPI01000366.1:0-5558 GCF_003998715.1 Mesorhizobium sp. M7A.F.Ca.CA.002.15.2.1 | reverse complement strand
CACCAGCGCCTGGCTGCCGGCACCCGCCTCTTCCGCTGCCTTCACCACATGGGCGACCATCGGCAGCCCGGCAATCTGGTGCAGCACCTTCGGCAGCACGCTCTTCATGCGCGTGCCTTCGCCGGCGGCGAGGATGACGGACAGGCAGGATCTCTGGCTCATGGAAAGGACAACCATATGAAAAGGGATCAGGAATCGAAGATAGGTAGCATCTGGCGCCATGCTGCACCAATGCGGTTAAATTCCGGTGAGGTGGGTCGAGCAGCTGGTCGATATTGCCACTAGCGAGACGTAAGATAGTCCGGATCCTTGGCTGCGAGCAGTCGTTCGACCGAGGCTTGGAAAGCGGCCACGTCGCTTCCTTGTTTGGCAAGCAGACTCTCCATGTGCTTAATCCCGCCCTCATAATAGGGCCCGAACACCTTGGACAGTGCGATCGACTTAGCCTTGGCAGTCACGTCCGCATGTAGCAGCTCTATCATGGTTGGGGGGACCGTGCTGCTCGCCACGCCCGTCCGAAATGCCCCCCATCTCGGCCTTGCGTCGGCGCAATCTGATTCCATTCGATCAAGAATGGATCGCCCTTTCAATTTGAGGCCTTCCCGATCCGTCTCGCGGTCGGCCACCTCTGACCCTGCAGCACTTAGGTAGACGTAGACCTGCCACATTGCCTGTATGGTATCGGGAACCCCCGCTCCGCGAGGTTGCGGCATTTCAAGGTGAACTCGCTCGTCCAGGAAGCAAGCCAATAATTCTTCCTGCCGGCGATGGTCCGAAAACAGGAAAGCATCCGATTGCCCAAAGTTGAACAGTTTGTGGATCGCCTCTATCCGCAAGTCGGCCCATATCTCGACAACGCTTGCGCCCTCTCTGCGATGGGCAGGATAGGACAACTTCCCCGCTTTCACTGCATTGACGTAGTCGCGCACAGATGCGGCCAACGCTACAGCGAGCGATTGTGGCCGGACAAATTGCTCAGCCAGGGCCTTGAGTTCATGGTCAGGCTGGCTCGATTTCTTCCTCAACCAATTCCACATAGGCTGCCTCCCCAATTGCCTAAGTCGATTTCGCGTTTGCAACGACAGCGCTAGCTGTCAGGAGAGGGCAGAGCTGGCGGCTCCTGATAGGCCTCTAGCTGCCACGGCCCTTGATAGTCGGCAATCACGCCTTCGTCGGCCATTGGCATCTTGGCAATCGTAGCGATCTGCCCAAGGCACCGGTTCAGGTGCCCGCGGAGCACCTCCAGTGCATCAAAATAAGCCTGCCGGGTGTCAGGCGGTCGATAGAATTCTCCAAAGCGTGGATGCAGCGGGGCGTTCTCGTCGCGCCGGAGCAGTTCCTCGAACGTCATAAATTGGCGAATACCCAGAGCCATCGCGTCAAGCAGTAAGTACAGCGGCCCATCCTGCAAGTCGGCAAGCTCTACCCGTTTGTCCACGAGCGTTTGCCTGATTTCCCCAAGCGACTTGAGCGCATTGTCAATGCAGCCATCGCAGCACTCCCAAGCGGACAGAATCCTGCGATCCCGGAGCCGAATTACGAGCTCGCGGGCAACCTTACGCTCTCGATCATTCGGGCTGACAGCGATACTGATAAATGGGAGGTTAATCGTCACGTCACCCAAGCGACCATCCACTTGCCTCCGCGCTCGCGCCAGCAAGTCGGCAATATCGAATCTAAAAGGAATTTTTCCACTTCTCATGCTGCACAATATCAAGCTTTGAATTGATTGTGCGAGCTTTTGCAGGCTCACGTCAATATTGCAGTGTAAGACCAAATGGAGCGGGGAAATTCCGATCCGGAACTTACTACGCAAGTGAAACAATATCCGTAAGCCCGCTTGAGCTCGAACGCCTACCCCAACCGCCCCAGCAGCGGAAAATTCTCCAGCAGCCAGTAAGACACCGTCTGAACGCCGCCGGTGAGGAAAAACACGCCAGCGACAACCAGCAGCGCGCCTATTGCTTTTTCAACCCGGCCGAGATGAACGCGGAATTTGCCGAGGAAGCGCATGAAGGCGCCGGAAAACAGCGCTGCGATCAGGAACGGGATGCCCAGCCCCAGCGAATAGGCGGCGAGCAGCAGCGCGCCCTCGCCCACCGTTTCACGGCCGCCGGCCAGCGTCAGGATCGGTCCCAGAACCGGGCCGATGCACGGCGTCCAGCCGAAGGCGAAAGCCAGCCCCATGACATAGGCCGCGATTGCACTTGCCGGCTTCCCTTGCGACTGGAAGCGTGCCTCGCGTGACAGCAGCGGAATGCGCAGGACGCCGAGGAAATTCAGGCCCATGAGGATGATCAGCACGCCTGCGCCCATGGCCAGCGGCTCCTGCCAGACGCGCAGCAGCCGGCCGATGGTCGAGGCGCCGGCGCCGAGCGCGACAAAGACGGTCGAGAAGCCGAGCACGAAGGCGATCGAAGAATAGATCAGCGCGCCGCGTGCGCCTTCACGCGCTGTCGCACCCGCATTGCCACGGAAATCGTCGACCGAGACGCCGGCCATATAACAGAGATAAGGCGGCACCAGCGGCAGCACGCAAGGCGACAGGAACGAAATCGCCCCAGCCCCGACCGCGCTGACATAGCCGATGTCCAATGCCATTTCCAAGAACTCCAATGTCGTGACGCCGATA
Organism: Mesorhizobium sp. M7A.F.Ca.CA.002.15.2.1; assembly: GCF_003998715.1. NCBI lineage: Bacteria > Pseudomonadati > Pseudomonadota > Alphaproteobacteria > Hyphomicrobiales > Phyllobacteriaceae > Mesorhizobium > Mesorhizobium sp. M7A.F.Ca.CA.002.15.2.1. The sequence goes on along the minus strand of NZ_RZPI01000366.1, from coordinate 2,926 downwards.
TAGCGACGCGCAGCCTTGTCCACCAATCACCATTGTGTTGGCAAGATCATCCATTGCCCGACGCACTTGCCAGGAAGAAACGACAGCCCGCAGGCGTTGATGCTGTGAGGCCGCGATTTCCCGCGCGTCTCCAGATATCAGTCAGGAGATTTCCATGAAAACCATAACCGCAGGACTGGCAGCGCTTCTGCTCAGCACCGCCGCATCCTTCGCTGCCGACGCGTGGAAGGAAGCCGAGGTCAATGGCGCCAAGATCTACACCGACGCCAATGGCATGACGCTTTACACCTATGACAAGGACGAGAAGGGCAAGAGCAACTGCTACGACAAATGCGCCACCAACTGGCCGCCGCTGAAAGCCGAAGCCGGCGCCAAGGCGGATGACGAGTGGAGCGTCGTCGACCGCACCGACGGCACCAAGATGTGGGCCTATGACGGCAAGCCGGTCTACACCTTCATAAAGGACAAGAAGCCCGGCGATGTGACCGGCGACGGCGTCGGCGAAGTCTGGCATATCGTCAAGGCCGACTAAGCACGCCATTCCCGCTGCTGGCGGGACAAGGGCTGGTCGCCGGGCATCTCCATGCCATCCGGCGGCCGGCATCGAACAGCCCGTTATAATGTCGCCCGTCCTGGTTTGGGCAGCATTTCAACGACTCGGCGGAAAAATGAATCGGGTCGTTTCCGCTGACTCAGACCCACCATCTGCCTTTCCCAAATTCTGTGATTTTCTCCATACACTCTAAGAGTGTATTGCTGCGGACCGGCCCGCAATTTGGGCGCTTCCCCTTGACCGGATGCAAAAGCGCGGCCATGTGAGCGACAAATAGAACGAGATTTCGTCGCGCGCAGCGGAATTCTTCTGCCGCACCACAGCTGATATGAGACCTCATGGACGTCGTCGTCGTCGAATCGCCGGCCAAGGCGAAGACAATCAACAAATACCTCGGCAAGAACTACAAGGTTCTGGCCTCGTTCGGCCATATCAGGGACTTGCCGGCCAAGGATGGCTCGGTGCGTCCGGATGAGGATTTCGCCATGTCCTGGGCGGTCGACACCGCCTCCGGCAAGCGCCTCGCCGACATCGCCAAGGCGGTCAAGGACGCCGACGGCCTGATCCTCGCCACCGATCCGGATCGCGAAGGCGAAGCGATTTCCTGGCATGTGCTGGAAGTTCTGAAGCAGAAGCGCGCGCTGAAGGACAAGCCGGTCAGCCGCGTCGTCTTCAACGCCATCACCAAATCGTCGGTGCTGGAAGCGATGGCCAATCCGCGCCAGATCGATGCGCCGCTGGTCGATGCCTATCTCGCCCGCCGGGCGCTGGATTATCTCGTCGGCTTCACGCTGTCGCCGGTGCTGTGGCGCAAACTGCCGGGCGCCCGTTCGGCCGGACGCGTCCAGTCGGTTGCGCTGCGTCTCGTCTGCGACCGCGAATCCGAGATCGAGCGCTTCATCCGCGAGGAATACTGGCAGATCGCTGCACTGCTGGGCACGCCGCGCAACGAGAATTTCGAAGCGCGGCTGACCGCCTTCGATCGCAAGAAGCTGCAAAAGCTCGACATTTCCAACAAGGCGCAGGCCGACGACATCAAGTCGATGCTCGAAGGCGCGACCTTCAAGGCGGTGTCGGTGGAAGCCAAGCCGACCAAGCGCAATCCCGGCCCGCCCTTCACCACCTCGACGCTGCAGCAGGCCGCCTCGTCGGGTCTCGGCTTCTCGGCCAGCCGCACCATGCAGGTGGCGCAACGCCTCTATGAAGGCATGGAGATCGGCGGCGAGACCACCGGTCTGATCACCTATATGCGAACCGACGGCGTGCAGATGGCACCCGAGGCGATCGACGCCGCACGCGATGCCATTGCCAAGGAATTCGGTCCGAAATACCTGCCGGAAAAGCCGCGCCAATATACGGCCAAAGCCAAGAACGCCCAGGAAGCGCACGAAGCGATCCGCCCGACGGATTTCATGCGTACCCCGGCATCGGTCAGGCAATATCTCGATTCCGACCAGATGCGGCTCTATGAGCTGATCTGGAAGCGCGCCATCGCCAGCCAGATGCAGCCGGCCGAAATCGAGCGCACCACCGCCGAGATCGAGGCGGTCAATGGATCGCGCACCGCGGAGCTGCGTGCCATCGGTTCGGTCGTTCGGTTCGACGGTTTCATCGCCGCATACACCGACCAGAAGGACGACGATGCGGAAGACGAGGAAAATCGTCGCCTGCCCGAGATCCGTGCCGGCGAGCAGCTTGCCCGCCAGGCGATCAACGCCACCCAGCACACCACCGAGCCGCCGCCGCGTTACTCCGAAGCGTCGCTGATCAAGAAGCTGGAAGAGCTCGGCATCGGCCGGCCTTCTACCTATACGGCGATCCTGAAGACGCTCGAGGACCGCGACTATGTCACCATCGACAAGCGCCGGCTGGTGCCGCAGGCCAAGGGCCGGCTGCTGTCGGCTTTCCTCGAAAGCTTCTTCAAGCGCTATGTCGAGTACGACTTCACCGCGTCCCTCGAGGAAAAGCTCGACGAGATTTCGGACGGCAAGCTCGCCTGGAAGGACGTGCTGCGCGATTTCTGGAAGGATTTTTCCGGCGCCGTCGCCGACATCAAGGAACTGCGCGTCACCGACGTGCTGGATGCGCTCAATGAAGAGCTGGCGCCGCTGGTGTTCCCCGCGCGCGAAGACGGTTCGAATCCACGCATCTGCCCGAAATGCGGCACCGGCAATCTGTCGCTGAAGCTCGGCAAGTTCGGCGCCTTTGTCGGCTGCTCCAACTATCCCGAATGCTCCTTCCCCCGCCAGCTCGGCGATGCCGCCAACTCCAATGGCGAGAATGGCGGCGGCGAAGACGGCACCAAGGTCATCGGCAAGGACCCCTATACGTCAGAGGAAATCACGCTGCGCAGCGGCCGCTTCGGCCCCTATC
>NZ_RZPI01000365.1:0-5582 GCF_003998715.1 Mesorhizobium sp. M7A.F.Ca.CA.002.15.2.1 | reverse complement strand
GGGTAGGCTGCGCTTAAAACCCCCACACTGCCAACGCCTTCTCGGCACCCGCCGATCTTCCTTGATCCTGAGAACGGCCTGTCACCGGGCAGCCTGCTGATGCATGGAGGTGGCCGGCTGAACACCTCGACCACCCGTACGCTGAGGATTTGGCAGCGATCATGAGCAGTGATGCGGCTCTATCAATGAAAGGACGATGAGCTCACGAAGCTCAGGGCACATAGCCCATGAGTTTGGCAAGCGCGATAGCGGTAGTTCCGATGGCAACTGCTGCTGTCGAAATTCCCGATATCTTCTTCGCCCCGTCCTCGACTTTGCCAAGGACGTCGACCGCTTTCTTCAATTTATCGGGTGTGGGCTCTATTTGGGCCGCCTTCACGTGTTCAAGCGCATGCTCCTTAAGCTCGGGGGCAACGCCGGAGTCGTGTATGGCTTTGATCGCCTTGGAAAGCTCGGCCTGGATCAGCTCTATCGTTTGCGGCTGGTAATTAACATTGATCTCCCCCGTGTTCGTCGCATCGCCACCCATTGAAACAGCTCCGGCATTAATGCCGCCAGATATATTCGTGGTATTGTTGGTCACGTTAATGCTCCTGAATAAGTCGTCGGAACCGTCGAATGATATACGCATGAGCTTGCTGTAGAGTTCGGTCTTGGCGGCGTGTCCTTCGATCCTCCGACGCAGGAGAGAGTTTTGCGCCTCTCTTTCGTAGAAGTCGAGCACAGTACATTCATATGTTGGCGACCGATCCGCATGGCGCACCATGTGGTCCATGAGTGTATGAGCAATCTCACTGTCCGCCTCGGTCATGAACCAATCGTGCGCCAAAGCCTCGAGCCCGTCGTAATAGGTATCCTTTAGCCCGATAGCCAAAGCGAGGCGGACCTCAGCCTCATCGTCGCCGGCGCCGTTGGCAATGTAATCCTGGTGATCGGCAGCGTTAGCGTGCATGGCGATCGCGCGATACATCCAGCCACGTACATTTGGTGGCCTGCTCTCCACCGAACTGAGCGGGATACCCAGATCGTCAATAGATAGGTTGTCGTTCTCGGCCACGGCCCAAACGGTATACTGGACGACAATATCGTCGTCGTAAGCGCCGAGCGCTTTGACGATTTCGGAATTACTGTGCCGTGGATGAAAGAGATTGTGAGGGGCTCTGTTCAAGCCGACAACGATTAAGCCAAGTTTGAGGACGTCCGCCGACGCCTTCTCAATGTCGACCGGAATGCCCGTCAGGTCCAGTTTTGTATGTTCCACATGCTGCAGGGCCGCAAGGACTCGCATTTGCGGGTCGAAGAGATCGAGATCGTCTATCGCTTTGGTCGCGTCTCGCTTCATCCTGTAAATCGCGGCGATGGCTGCCGCTGCAGTCTGCGGGTCGGAACTAAATTCCTTGAAAACTCCCATCACACATTCGAGGCTGACAGCCGCCGTTCCGCATCTCGCCAATGCATTCAAGGCCCAACGCCTCAGCTTTTCGTCCGATTTTCGGGTGTAAAGAATGCCGACGATTGATTGCTGAACGCCAAGAAGTTCGCTTTGGACGATCCGATAGCCAAGTCTGTATATTCGGCAAATATATTGTAGTGCACGCTTCGTTCGCGCAGAGTCTGACGTTTCCAGCTGCGACTTCACATACGCAACGCTTGGCCCCGATAAGATGAGCGACGATGATGCCAAGTTTTCAGCCGGCTGACAGGTTTCGATCCGTTGTCAGTAACACGTATCGTGACCATGGGTCGAAATCATCGACGTTATTCACAGGAGTGCGCAAGTCGAGCCAAGTCAGGTCGTTCAACGCCAGTCGCCGCCGTTCAGGATGAAACCAGTGTGGGCATTCGAACGAAATAATCGCGAGCAGTTCATTCTGCCCCTCACCATGCGAAACCCACATAAAATACCTTAGGTGAGCAGCAAGCCGGTTGACACTGGCCGGCGTTCTAATCTCGGGAACATCGAGGTCAACTTTTGCTGCTTGGACACCCGAGTCCACAATTCCGAAGTCGTCATTGAACAATGTCCGTTGCTCAAGATGAACGAGAGTCGAAAATCCAACTGAACGTCTCGCCATGAATGCATCACGGTCATCGCGGTAGCGGCCGAGCCTGTAGCTCAGGACCTCGCGGTCGCGGCGCACCGACACAAAAGACCAAAGAAAGACGCTGCTGGGTCGCTTTGCCTTTGGATTGTCGTAACGGTAGCGGTTCGAGCGTAGCAGGCCGAATACTATTTCCGGTTCAATTGGTCTGCCGACTTCCGCGATCAGGGCAAGGTCGCTAACGTCAACTGCGAGAGCAGGCCCGCGCAATAGTTCGCGCATGCGGCGTCGAGTAGCGATCGGTTGCCTGTGGTCCTCGGGAATGGTGTCGTCAGTGAGGAACTCCCTAAGGAAAAAGCGCCCTGGCTTTGTCCTAAAGAAAAGGCTGTTGTCGCGATGAGAGATGATGTCTTCGCTCAACCTAGCTCCGAGCGTCTTATGCTGCGTCCGTCCGTGCAAGTGGGTTGGCACGTAGCCGAGGCGATAGGCAGCAGCCAACATCGCGCGGGGACTCAAGGGTCTCCGTTCGATCCGAAGGATAGACTCAGCGATCGCTAGGTAAGCATCCAAATGTCGCGTCCACGTTGATGATTTTCAAGGATTGGAACGTTAGTCCTCCAGCTCCTTGCATACAAGGCGACGGTCCGCGTACCTTTACGAAAGCCGACGATATTCTCCGCTTCACCTCAGGCCGCGCCTCGCCGCTGCCATTACCGTCCCGTTCCTGAGGGCGGCCTAAGGCAGGAGCGGAGGGGTATGGGATAGCGAACCACCGGGTCGAACCGCCGGGATCGAAGTCTATGGACGGCTCAAAGTTCCCCAACATGTCCCGCAAAGCCGGCTCGGATGGCCTCTTGCGACGTGGCGATATTGTAGAGGTTGCACATAGTTTCTAATACCCGTGCCAGATCATTGAGGCGTCAATCAGTTCTTTGACCATAAATCGAACCTTTCACAGTTGGCGCTTGAAATGGCGCTTCAACTGGATCTTACTTGTGACGGGCAGGGTAGGGTAGCCAGTTATGCGTTCAGTTTTGAGAGTTTTAGCTGTTGCGTCAATTATCGCGGCCGCAACATGGTCGGCCAAGGCTCTGGAATACAAGCCGGTATCGTCGTCGGGCGAACTTCCGTTTCTCATCGTCTCCGGTGAATTTGGGGTCAACGAACCTCTGAATGAGTTTAGCCGCGCTGTCACAAGCAGTGGGGCTAGAGTGGTCGTATTCGACTCGCAGGGGGGTAGTATCGGAAGTGCAATGCAACTTGGACGTATGATCCGGGCAGCCGGCCTTGACACGCTTCAAGTCCGGCAGTTGCAGTGCGCGTCGGCTTGCTCCTTGGCTTTCATGGGTGGCGTTCGCCGTGTTGCCGATCCGGGCTCTATTGGTGTTCACCGCTCATCCTTCGCCCCAGAGAGCGGGATGTCTACCGACGAGGCTGTGGCGAACGTTCAAGCCGTAACTGCCGATATCATGTCCTACATGTCCGAGATGGGCGTGGACCCCAAGTTGATGGCCGTAGCATTGAGTTACGACAGGTCTGATATGCGATATCTCTCCGCCAGTGAGATGGCTGAACTGCGCGTAACCAACATTTCCACCACGCCGCCGTCCGTTGACACGTCGCGTGTGTCGCCAATGCCCACTCCGGCCCCGGCTGAAGCCAGCGCAGACGAGCGGCAGCTAGAGAGCGCGGCGGTAGCATTTATCAAGGGGCTCATCGAGCACCATGGCGACAACGCAGATTTGGCGATCGCTCAGGTTCAAAATTCGTATGCTGGCATCGTCGATTATTACGGAAAGCCAACGGACCTAAGCTCGATCATCGCCGACAAGAGAAGCTATTTCCAACGATGGCCGGAACGGGGATACAATCTCCACGACGAGAGCGTCATAGTCACCTGTGCCAATGAGCGATGCATGGTGTCGGGCACTTACGACTGGGTCGTCCGCAGCCTGCCAAGGCACAAGCAGGCAAAAGGTGTGGCGCGGTTCAGCTACACGATTGCGATTGGGCAGATCCCCAAGATCATCGCTGAGACCAGCAAAGTTATGCGCTAGCGCAGTACAACGTCCGCGAGGGGAAGCGACGACTATCTTAGCCAACCGCAGCGAAGGCCTTCTCCGTCGCCTCAGTTGCAACCCTAAGCCGCCCCTCTTCGCCACCGTAGTTGTCCCCAGCGCCGCCCCCTGAGTGGCCCATGATCGACCGCTTGAGCTTCTCGGGGACCCAAGCGATCACCAGCAAGTCCTCCATTCGGTGGCGCAACGAGTGAGCGGCCCCAGGCAGAACCGGACTGGATCAGAGCGAGTTAGCCTTCTCAAGCGCCCGTCTGGCCATCTCAAGTCTTGCCTCGTCGCCACCGTAGTCCTCCCCAACGCTGCCTGAGGAATGGCCCAGAACAATGTCTTGGTCCGACTTCGTGACGCCGGCCAAGCGTAGGCGATCCTTCATGAGGTGGCGAAGCGAGTGGGTGGTAGCCTTCGGGTCCGTTACACAAGCCCGAACGTGCTTTCCCAAAGCAGCAGACGCTGAGGACGCACCCTTGGGCCTGCCGTAGGTTGGGAACAGCATCGCCGCGTTGCCCGCCGCAGCTTTGGCTTCTGTTGCAGCGTCCAATGCGTCCCCGATCAAGGGCACGTTACGGCGCGACACTGCATTCTTAATGCGGCGGTCGTCATGCCACTCGACCGTGATGTGCGGGATGGCATGTTCGAGATGCACGTCTGCGACCCGCAGACCCGAGACCTCGGCGAGGCGACATCCAGTCCCTTTAAGAATGCGCCAGATGTGCTGGAGGTCGGTCTTGGCGTGTGACACAAGGCGGCCCGAGATGGCGGCAGCCTCATCAAGGGTGAAGGGCCGGCGTTTGTCTTTATCAGGCTCTGCCTTGTCCTTGGGCGCGGCCTCCAAGTTCATGAAGGGATTGGTGACCCCGGTGAGGTCAAATTCTCTGATGGCGTGGTTGATCATCGCACGGACCACATTCAAGTAGCGGTCCACGGACGACGCTTTGCGGCCATCGAGCATGTGGTCCCTGACCTCTTTGGCGTCTTCCCGCTTGAGGTTGCTTAGTGTCCTGTCCTTGCCAAGCGCCGCGCTGACGAGCTTGAACACTCGCTCAAGCTCCATCTTCTTTGTTTCGTCGGTGCCAACCTTCTCTTTGAGGTACAGCCTCCTGGCATCTTCCAAGGTCGGGGCATGGCGCTGTTGATTTTGACCAAGGACAAGGGCGTGGATCAGGGCGCGGTCCGCCGACTCTATGCCAACGGGATTGCCTCGGTCGTCCACTGGATATTTCTCAGCAATCTGCTCCGCGATCAGCTCCCGAGCTAGCGCCTCGGGGTCATCCTCGTCCTCTGGACCGGTCCATTCGGGGTCGAGACTGAGCGCGCGAAGGCGTGTGCGGTTCAGCCTATGGTGCTCAAAGTCGGTCAAGGTGGGGGTGCCAACCAAGCTGCCTAGGGTTTGCGCATCGTGCGGCCGCGACCAAAGGCGCAACTGCTGCTCTGCCTGGGCATGCACCTTGGGGTAGGCCTTCAG
>NZ_RZPI01000364.1:0-5621 GCF_003998715.1 Mesorhizobium sp. M7A.F.Ca.CA.002.15.2.1 | reverse complement strand
CGACCGGGCAGACATTGACGCAGAGATTGCAGCCGACACACTCGGCCTCGATGACCTCGAAGTGCCTGACGCCGTCGACCATGCTGGTGATCGCCTGGTGCGAAGTGTCCTCGCAGGCGATGTGGCAGCGGCCGCACTTGATGCAGGCATCCTGGTCGATATGCGCCTTGGCGACGTAGTTCAGGTTGAGATACTGCCAATCGGTGACATTGGGCGTGGCGCGGCCGACGATGTCGTCGAGCGAGGCGTGCCCCTTCTCGTCCATCCAGTTTTCCAGGCCCGCGATCATCTCCTGCACGATCTTGAAGCCGTAGGTCATCGCCGCCGTGCAGACCTGCACATTGCCGGCGCCAAGCGCCATGAATTCGGCCGCGTCACGCCAGGTGGTGATGCCGCCGATGCCGGAGATCGGCAGGCCCTGCGTTTCCGGATCGCGCGCGATCTCGGCCACCATGTTCATGGCGATCGGCTTTACCGCCGGCCCGCAATAGCCGCCATGCGAGCCCTTGCCGTCGATGGTCGGCTGCGGCGCGAAGCTGTCGAGATCGACACCAGTGATCGAATTGATGGTGTTGATCAGCGACACCGCGTCGGTGCCGCCGGCATGTGCTGCGCGCGCGGGCTTGCGCACATCGGTGATGTTGGGCGTCAGCTTGGTGATGACGGGCATACGGGTGTTCTGCTTGCACCAGCGCACCACCATTTCGATATATTCCGGCACCTGGCCGACGGCGGCGCCCATGCCGCGTTCCGACATGCCGTGCGGACAGCCGAAATTGAGCTCGATGCCGTCGGCCTCCGTCTCCTCGACCACAGGCAGGATCGCCTTCCAGGCCTCCTCGACGCAAGGCACCATGAGCGAGACGACGATGGCGCGGTCGGGCCAGTCCTTCTTGACCTGCTTGATCTCGCGCAAATTGACCTGCAGGTCGCGGTCGGTGATCAGTTCGATGTTGTTGAGGCCGAGCAGGCGGCGGTCGGCGCCCCAGATCGCGCCGTAGCGCGGACCGTTGACGTTGACCACCGGTGGGCCCTCCTCGCCCAGCGTCTTCCACACCACGCCGCCCCAGCCGGCCTTGAAGGCGCGGATGACGTTGTAGGCCTTGTCGGTCGGTGGCGCCGAGGCCAGCCAGAACGGATTGGGCGACTTGATGCCGACGAAATTGTTTCTGATATCCGCCATGCTCATGCCCTCCCGTTCGAGGTCAGTGCCCGATTGATGCTCTCCGCAGCGTCGCGTCCCTGCGCGACCGCCGAGACGGTCAGGTCGTCGCCACCGAAGATGCAGTCGCCACCGGCCCAGACCTTGGCAAGCGACGTGCGCCCTTCCGAATCCACCTTGATGCGGCCGGCTTCGAGGCCGATCGATGCACCGCTGCCGTTGAGGGCGGCCGGGACAAAGCTCTGTCCAATCGCCTTGAACACCTGATCGGCAACGAGCGTCAGCGTCTCGCCGGTGCCGGCAAGCCTGTCGCCGTTGAGGGCGGTGTATTCGAGTTCGACGGCAGTGACCTTGCCGCTCTCGGCGATCACCCGCTTCGGCTGCAGCCAGTGACGGATGCTGACGCCATTGGCAGCGGCCAGATCCTGCTCGAACTCAGACGCATTCATGTGCTCCTGGCCGCGCCGGTAGCAGATCGTCACCTCCTCGGCGCCGAGCAGCTTCGACTGTACCGCGGCGTCGATGGCCGTCATGCCGCCACCGATGACGACGACGCGGCGACCAACCGGCAGGCCGGAAAGGTCGCTGGCCTGGCGCAGCTCGGCAATGAACTCGACCGCGTTGATGACGCCGTCAGCGTCCTCGCCATCGGCACGCAGCGCATTGACACCGCCAAGGCCCATGCCGAGAAACACCGCGTCGTAATTGCGGATCAGATCCGACAGCTGATAGTCGCGGCCGAGCGCCTTGCCGTTCTGGATGTCGATACCGCCGATCGCGGTCACGTAGTCGACTTCGGCCTGGGCGAAATCGTCGACGCTCTTGTAGGCGGCGATGCCGTATTCGTTGAGGCCGCCGGCCTTCGCGCGCGCCTCCAGGATGGTCACGTCATGGCCGTGGCGGGCGAGCCGGTGCGCGGCGGCAAGGCCGGCCGGCCCGGCGCCGACCACGGCGACCGTCTTGCCGGTCGGCTCGGCGCGCGGATAAAACTGCTTGTTCTCGCCCATGGCGACGTCGGTGGCGTAGCGCTGCAGGCGGCCGATCTGCACCGGCTTGCCTTCCGCCACCTCGCGCACGCAGACTTCCTCGCACAGCGTCTCGGTCGGGCAGACGCGGGCGCACATGCCGCCCAATATGTTCTGGTCGAAGATGGTCTTGGCCGAACCGATCGGATTACCGGTCGAGATCTGGCGGATGAACAGCGGAATGTCGATCGAAGTCGGGCATGCATTCATGCACGGTGCATCGTAGCAGAAATAGCAGCGGTCGGATTCGACCAGCGCCTCGTGGTGGTCGAGCGGCGGGTGCAGGTCGGGAAAATTATCCGCATACTGGTCGGCCGAGAGCCTGCCGCCCGCAATGCCTTCCCTGAATTGGCCTTCTGGCATCGTCAGTTCCCCATGTTTTCTTTTGGAGAAGGCTAGCACGTTTTATTTTTTTATCAATTGGTCAATTTTCGACGCAAGTCACTGAAAAGGCTCGGCAATAACATGATTTTTTTACTCATATTATTGCGACTGCGGTCGGGCTTGCAGTGCGAGCGAAAGGCCAGGCTCAAGCTTGCGGCCATGGATGGCCCTGACCTCCTGCGCCACCAATTCCTGCAATCGCCACAGATTGCGGTCGCGGATGCCGAATGCTTCGAGATGGCTGACCGTGTTGTAGAGATATTCGGCGCCGGATCCGATATGCCCGCAGGCTCTGGCCAGCACGCTCGCCACTCTGTCCAGCGGCTGGTTCAGCGACGTTCCCCTGCCCTTCACGCCGACCCAGAAGCCGAGCGCGCGCAGCTTACCCTGCGGCGTATGCACCGGCAGCCAGCGAACCGTCTCGATGCTTTCATGGTCGCTGATCTCGCGCCGCAACAGCCTTTCGATCTGCGCCGGCTTCTCACCCTCCGGCAAGCGATAGATCACGCCGTTGCAGCGCCCGCCCCGCTCGAGCGCCATCATCAACCCAGGCTGCTCGGCGCTGCCGCGCCAGCGCACCATGTCGAGGCAGAAGGAGCGGTGCCAGCCGAAGGCTGTGGCGAGCTGTTGCTCGACCGACTCGAATTCCGGCTTCCAGATCAGCGACCCATAGGCGAACACCCATAACGGTCCCTCATCGGCTTCATTGGACAGTCGCAAGGCGAGGGTTCGAAAGTCCTCGTCGTTCATGTCTGTCCAGCTCGGGTCCGGACCGGGATCGGCCTCTTCCCGATGGCACAGTGCGACAAGCTCGGGCGTGAGCGACATCAAGCGCATGGACGACAACCCCTCATGACCGCAGAGAAATCGAAAACCGCTGGATGCGCAATCAGGGAACGCTTGGCACACACACCCATTGTTGTCCGGGCGGTGTCGGATTTCCGTCGTGAGGATCGTCCTATGGTGGACGACGATCGATCCATGAAAGGTGAGGAGACCGAAAATGCCAAAAACCCCGATGCCCTTCTTCTGGTACGAATTGATGACATCAGATCTCGACGCCGCCGAGGCGTTCTACACCCAAGTGGTCGGCTGGACGGCGCAGCCCTTCGATAAGGCACCCGGCATGCCGCGCTACATCGTCATGAATGTCGGCGAACGTGGCGTCGGCGGCCTGATGACCTTGCCCGAGGATGCCGCCAAGATGGGCATGCCGCCTGCCTGGCTCGGCTATATCCACACCAGGGATGTCGATGCCGCAACTGCATCGCTGGAGAAAGCCGGCGGCACCGTTCACCGCCAGCCCGACGACATTCCGGGCGTCGGCCGCTTTGCCGTCGTCGCCGATCCGCAAGGCGCGACCTTCATGTTCCTGCAGCCGAACGGTCCCGACCAGCCTGTCGTGCCGGCCAGCACGCCGGGCCACATCGGCTGGCACGAGCTTTACACGTCGGACTGGAAAGCCGCGTTCGATTTCTATTCCGACCAGTTCGGCTGGGTCGACGCCGGCGATTTCGACATGGGCCCGATGGGCACGTACCAGACTTTTACGGCCGGCCCCGAATCCGGCGGCGGCATCATGAACAAGCCCGCGCAGATCCCGGTCCCGGTCTGGCAATTCTACTTCAACGTTGCGGCCATCGACGCGGCGGCCAAACGGGTCACCGACAATGGCGGCAAGATCCTGATGGGGCCGATGGAGGTCCCCGGCGGCAGTTGGATCGTGCAGTGCCAGGACCCGCAAGGCGCGCACTTCGCCTTGATGGCGCCAGTCCGCTGACGGCGATCGAACACCGCTGACACAAAGTGCGGGCTTTCATCGGACCACCGATGAAGGCCTCTCCCCTGCCTGGCGCCGCCTCATTCCGGCGCCAGCACCGCAACCTTCAACTCAGCTTTTTTCGCGCCGCTGAACTGAACGGTGGCCGGGCCGGGCGCAAGCTTGAAGCGCACGCTCTTGCGGATGCCAGGGCATGTTTTCACGCCACTGTAGCCCGCCGACTTGATGGCCTGGCCATCCTGGATGACATCGATCCAGGCCTCCCCCGAGAGACTTATCTGGATGGCTCCCTCGGATGGCACCTCCACGCTGGCGACGGCCCCGAAACTGTCTGATGCCGGCGCACGTTCGGGCGCTACCGCAAAACCGGCTTTCTCTACCGGCACCAGCGCCAGGTCCGCAGCCGCACCAACCGCCAGTGCCGCTCCGGACGGCGTTGCCGGTGCCGCGGCAAACAGGGTCTGCTCCCGCGTCACGGGCCACTTGAAGGCCTCACAGCCGGCGTCCTCGGCCATGGCAAAGCTGGTGCCTGCAAGAATTGCGAAGAGGCTGATGGCGACTTTTTTCATGGCAAAGGGAACCCACATTTCTAGAGTGGCCGCACTAATACAACCGCAACGATAGAAATACAACCCTTGCGGGAAAAATGTGAAGGGTCAAGCTGGGGACATTTTCAATCACCGATTGTTGACGCCAGGCCATGGGAAGTGAATGGTCCATTCCTGGGCGATAATCTATGGCCGGACGGATTGAAAATGGAGTCATTATGAAGCTTTTCGAAAGCCTCTCCAGATACCAGCCGCAGGCGCTCGGCGTGTTGCGCATCATGACCGCGCTGCAGTTCATCGAGCATGGCAGCCAGAAACTGTTCAACTTCCCCGTCAGCGTCGATCCCCACGCCCTTTCCGGGCTGACCACGACTGCCGCCATCCTCGAATTCGCCGGCGGCATCCTGCTCGCGCTGGGCCTGTTCACGCGACCGGTGGCATTCCTTCTGGCCGGCGAAATGGCGATCGCCTATTTCATGGCGCACATGCCGCGCGACTTCTTCCCGGTCAACAATGGCGGCGATTCGGCGATCTCGTTCTGCTTCATCTTCCTCTATCTGGTGTTTGCCGGCGCCGGCGCCTTCGCGCTGGACAGCCGCCGCAGCGCCTGACGCCAGAAAGAGGATGCGGGCCTGGTGCATGTCGCCCAAAAGTGCCCGGCGGTTTTGGGACAACGACATCCACAAAACAGGAATCTGAAGCGCATCGGGGAAGCCGAAGCG
>NZ_RZPI01000363.1:0-5630 GCF_003998715.1 Mesorhizobium sp. M7A.F.Ca.CA.002.15.2.1 | reverse complement strand
CGCTGATGCCGGCGGCGGCCAGGATCACGCCGATCGCGATAAGGTTGAGTTTTGCTGGCAAGCCGCGCTCGGGTCCGGTTTGTCGGGTTGTTAAGAAATCCCTTACACCAGCGATTCAGGCCGGGCAATCGGGGCGATCAGGTGGTTTTCGGGTGGCGAGACGCGGGCGGCGATGCCATATTGTTCCGGATATGTACTGGGACGAATCCCGGATTTCGCCACTTTGCGGGAAGGAACGCATCATGGTCACGACAGCTTCGATCACGGCCGGCCACGCAGTGTTAGAAACAGTGATCGGTTTCATGGGCATTGCCTGGAGCGAAAAGGGCCTGATCCGGCTCTGCCTGCCCGAACGCAGCCGCGAAGCGGTGGAACGGCGCCTGCTGCGTCACGGTGGCGTTTCCGCTTCCACGGCGCAGCCGCCATGGGTGGTCGAGCTGATCGCAGCGATCAAGGCCTATGCGGCGGGCGAGGATGTCGATTTCTCCGCCGTACCGGTCGATCTCGACGGCGTCGACGATTTCCGCCTCGCCATTTACGACGCGGCGCGAAAACTCTCCTTCGGCGAAACCACCACCTATGGTGAGCTGGCCAAGACCGCCGGCCATGCCGGGCTCGCCCGCGAAACCGGGGCCGCCCTTGGAGCCAATCCGGTGCCGCTGGTCATCCCTTGCCATCGCATCCTTGCCGCCGGCGGCAAGATCGGCGGCTTCTCGGCGCCGGGCGGCTCGGTCACCAAGGAGAAGATGCTGGCCATGGAAGGCGTGCGCGTCGGCCCGCCGCCGCCGGCGCAGGTATCGTTCGGGTTTTGAGCGGCGGCCGGCGCTGGCAGAAGGCCTGGATCAGTACATCGGTCGCTTATTGACCGGGTTGGCGGGCACCGGCTGCATCACGTCCCAATGCTCGGCGATCTTGCCGTTTTCAACGCGAAAAATGTCCACGATGACGGTCTCCGGCATGTTACCTGCCCTCGGTTGAACGACCTGGGTCATGACGAGGTCGCCTTCGGCGATCACCCGCTTGAAGTCGACTTTTTGTTTTGGCCAATTGGCGACACCCATGCTTTCGAGAAGCTTTTTGACCGAGTCTCGGCCATCCGTCATCGTCGGGTTATGCTGAATGTAAGCCTCGGCCCAATAGCGGTCCAGCGCGGTAAGGTCATGGTCGCCGAACAGCGCCTGATAGGCTTTCAGGACAAGCGTCCTGTTTTTTTGAGTCAATTCATGCTGTTGCAGCACCTGCTTGACCGGCTTGGTGTTTTCCGCATGCGCCGCGGCGGTGAGCGCCGCGACCGCGAAAGCGGCCGCCGCGAAGGATTTAAGTTGCAGCACGGATGTCTCCCTCGGTTGCTTCGGTGTCAGGTCAATGCGCGCGCAACGAGCACCGTATCGACATACTGCCGCATGCGGATGATCTTGCCGTCCCGCAGTTCGTAGAGATGAGCGAAGGGGGCCGTCATGGATTTTCCCGTCGCCTTATATGTACCGGAATACACGCCGAAGGCCGCCACCCGGTCGCTATCGGCAATGAAGCTGTGCACGTCGGCGTGGTATCCGATCCACTCCGAGCCGAGCCGCTTGAAGACCCCCTGCATCAGGGCCTCGATGCCGACATAGGTGCCGGCATAGGGGAATCCTTCCGCCTCGGTCCATTCGATGTCGGCGGAAAGAACGGCCAGCAGATTGCGGCCGTTCTCCTCGGAAGTTCCCTCGTAGGTTCTACGGATCAAATCGAGGTTCGTCGCCATGTCAGCCCCACTTCATCTCGCCCTTGGCGACCTTGGATCCGACATCGAGGGCGACGCCCATACCGAGGCCGGGGAAGCGGGTCTCCATGGCGGCCTTCAACGCGGCGCTGTCTGCCGCCTTGTCCAGTTCTTCCTCGAAGGTGAGGAGATAGGACTTGGTGAACTCCACCGCCGAAGGACCGATCGCGGCATCGGGGGCCATGTGGCCGGGCACCACGACAGCGGGCTTGCGGGCGGCAATCGCGTCCAGCGTCTTGATCCAGGCGGCGCGGCTTTCCCTGGTCTGCGTGTCGGCGGTCCAGACGTGAACGCCCGAGAAGATCATCACCCCGCCGAAAACGGCATTGAGCGACGGCACGAACAGATAGCGGCGGTTGGCCAATCCTTCTTCCGCATTGACGATCTCTACAGTCTCGCCATCGACCGTCAGCGTTGCGCCGTCGAATGCCTCGGGGAGGACGATGTCGGAAAGCGCCTGCGGGCCATTTTCCTTCAGTTGCGGACCCCAGACGGCGAGCTTCTTCTCCACATTGCCCTTGATGGCTTCCAGCGTGGCGGAGGCAGCGATGACTTTTGCCTCCGGGAAGGCGTCCCGCACCGGCTTCAGGCCGAAGTAGTAATCGGGATCAGACTGAGTGACATAGATGGTGGTCAGCTTCTTGCCGGTGGCCTTGATGGCATCGGCGAGCGCCTTGCCGTCCGGATAGGTGAAGCCGCCGTCGATCAACAGGGCTTCGCTCGGCCCCGACAGCAGCACCGGCGCACGGAAGAAACCGTTTGGACCCGCCGGGAAGTGTTTCCAGCCAAGCTTGGCGCCGGCGGCCTGGCCGCTGTCGATGGGCGCGAAAACGGCGGTTGCGCCGAGGACCAATGAGGTCTTCATGATCTGTCTCCTCGTGAACATGGAATATCTCCGTTGAATGAAAGGGGATCGGGTGCGGCTACGGGCCCGCAGGGCGGACGGTAGACGGCACGGTAAGCCCTCTGGATTAATCAATAAATTGGCCGTAATAATACAAACTGTATGTTGAAAGCTTACAATGAGCCTTCGTGGTGGAATCGATAAACCTCAATCGCCTCGCCTATTTTGCCACCGTGGTCGACGCAGGTTCCTTTACCCGCGCGGCCGAGCGGCTTGGCATCACGAAAACAGTCGTCAGCCAACAAGTCGCTCGCCTCGAGGCTGAGCTGCGGACCACGCTTCTCGTGCGCACGACGCGAAGGGTCGAGCCGACGGAAGCAGGCCGTCTTCTGCATGCACGCTGCGTTCTGATCCTGCGGGATGTCGAAGAAGCGGTCGCCGAGGTTGGCGAGGCCAACGCCGAGGTGGCCGGTGTGCTGCGTGTTTCCGCGTCCAATGACTATGGCGCGATCGTGCTGGCCCCGATCGCCGCCCGCTTTCGCCAGAGATTTCCGGCCTGCGGCGTCGAACTGGTCATTTCCGATGCCATAATTGACTTGATCGGCAACAAGATCGACCTGTCCATCCGGGTTGGCTGGCTGGATGACTCCAGCCAGCAGGCGCGACGCATCGGCACCTTCCGGCAAATCCTGGTCGCGTCGCGGGATTTCGCGGCCGGGATCAGGGTGGACAAGCCGGAAGATCTTTCTTCCTTGCCGCTCGTTGCCAATGCCGTGCTTCGCAAGCCGTTCACCTGGAACTTCACCCGAGGCGATTCCGAGCCGCGCACCATCACCCTGCGCGAGGCGTTCTCCATCAACTCGACGCCCGCCGTACTGGAAGCGACGCTCGCCGGCGGCGGACTGGCAGTTCTGCCGGACTATCTGGTCGTCGACTATCTATCGCAGGGGCGCCTCGTCCACGTGCTCCCCGACTGGGCGCTGCCCTCCGGCGGCATTCACGTGGTCTATCCGGCGGCGCGCTTTCGCCCGCAAAAGGTGACGCAATTCGTATCCATGCTCACGGAGCATATCCGGGATTGAGAGCAATGGCTGCCGGTCGACAAGCGCTAGTTGTTATGGAAGAACCGCCGGCGGAAATGCCGGTCGTTGTCCGACCGCTTGCAGTTGTAGACCGGGCAGGACTTTGTGTCGGCGCTCGGCACGTAGGCTCGTGTCCTCACCTCGCCCATGCTGCAGAATCGCTGGCTCTGCACATAGCGGTCGTAGAGCGACAGTCCCGGCACCCGCTTCGACTGGTAGCGCAGGATGACCGCCCCCTGCCGGGCGATCGTCGCCTGAACGTTGCCGCAACTCATACGCGTCGGGTCGTAGCGCGAGATCGCCTGAGCCTGAGCGGCGACAAGCGTCAGGCAGGCGGCAAGCAGAATGGTTTTCATGGTCCTCTCCCTGATCCGCCGCCCAGGGACGTCGCGATCCGTCGTGACGCTCTCACGCGATTAGGGCGGCCATTGGGCAGCGCCCTGATCACGGCTTTCTCACACAGTCTTGTTTTTTGTGCGAAAGCAGCCTATATGCCTTCCATTGATATTTCGGCCGATCGATCCGGGCCTCGCGATAATCGCGTTTGCTGACGTCTATCTCCAAAATCTCGATGCACACCGGCTGGACCTCGGTCCGGTCAATCTAAAGCAAATGTGAAGGACTATCTAAATGGCAACTGGAACGGTCAAGTGGTTCAACGCCACCAAGGGCTTCGGCTTCATTCAGCCTGACGCGGGCGGCGCGGACGTATTCGTCCACATCTCCGCTGTCGAGCGTGCTGGACTGTCGACCCTGGTCGAAGGCCAGAAGATCAACTTCGAGATCGAGCAGGACCGCCGCACTGGCAAGTCGTCCGCTGGATCTCTGAGCAAGGCAGCCTGATTTTGCGATAGCGCGCGCCGGGCGAGAGTTCGGGGCGCGCGGCAAGTCACGGATGTACTGACAGTCGCGCGAGAAGCGCGCTGGAGCGGAAAGACCCGACAAGCTGGATCAGCAGATAGCTGCCAGCCCGGACCGGACGCTCCCGATCAGGCTACCAAGCATGGGAAGGCGGGATTTATCCCGCCTTTTTTGCTGTCTGGGTTAGGTGGCGCAGCCCGCACTATGGTTCCAACTTGTGGTACTTTTAGCCCAGTAGTGGTACCATTCGGCCATGACCAAACTTGAGCAGATCGAAAAATCCGTCGCCGAACTGAGCCCCGAGGAACTGAAGGCGTTTGCCGCCTGGTTCGAGGCGCTCCAGGCGGATATGTGGGACCGGCAGATGGAAGCCGACGCGAAGGCGGGCCGTTTGGACAGGCTTGCCGAACAGGCGCTGGCTGACCATCGCGCTGGTCGGACGCGGCCTCTGTGAACCACGTCGCCTCTCCATCGTTCTGGGAGGCTTATGAAAAACTGCCATCGTCAATCAGAGCAAAGGCGGACAGGCGTTTTGCCCGACTGCGTTCGATCCTTTTCATCCCTCACTGCATTTCAAACAGGTCGGTCGCTATTGGTCGGCGCGAGTTGACGAAAACTATCGGGCTGTTGCCATACGCAACAATGAAGATGTGATCTGGTTCTGGGTCGGCACCCACGCCGACTACGACCATTTGTTGAAATAGCCCCTCCTTCAGGAGGAGAAGGCTACCCCACCCACTCGATCGGCACATGCCCCGGATCCGCTTCCACGCGGCCAAGCCATGCCGACACCGCCGGATAGGCGTCGAGCTGGAAACCGCCCTGCTCCGCCGTATGCGTATAGGCATAGAGCGCGATGTCGGCGACGCTGAGCGCGCTGCCAGCGAAGAAGGCATTGTTTTCCAGATGCCTGTTCATCACGCCGAGCGCCTTGTTGCCGCGCTCCAGCGTCACCGCCAGCCGCTCCGGGGTCGCATCCCCAGCACGTTCGGGAAAGGTCAGCAGCGCCTTGCGCACGGCTATGTAGGGCTCGTGGCTGTATTGTTCGAAGAACAGCCATTGATACGCGAGCCCACGC
>NZ_RZPI01000362.1:0-5631 GCF_003998715.1 Mesorhizobium sp. M7A.F.Ca.CA.002.15.2.1 | reverse complement strand
GTCGAGATGAACGGCGCCGACGGTCTTGGCCAGCTCGACCTCGCGCGTGCGACGCACCGAGCCGACCGAGACGGTCGAGACGAAGCGGCGGTTGGTGCCGGCAAGCGCGGTGCCGGACTCCCGTGACGGGTCCTCCAGCACGACGATGCGGGTGATGAAGCTCTGCGCGGTGGCGCGGTGCTTCTCGATGGCGGCTTCCGGAATGGTGGTCAGGCCGGTATCCATGAAGGGTGCTCCGTGGTGTGACGGTCAGACGTCTGAGATGACCTGTCCGTTGGACAGGATATGAACCTTGTAGCCGGCAAAAATCTTCTGTGCTTCGCCGGCGGCGTAGAGTGCCTGATAGGCCTCGTGCGGAATCAGCGCATGGTTTTCATAGCTCGACACGCCCTGACGCGCGGCTTCCAGATCATCAGTGTTGATGAAGAATTCCTGCGTTGTCTTCTCACTCGAAAACAGGCCCTTGCGGCCGGGTTTCTCGCTCTTGGAATAGACCTCCTGGATCGTCCAGGTCAAAAGCCAGGCATTTTGCGGCTTGCGCACCTTGGCCAGAACCTCGGTCACCGTCGAATTGTTGTCGGTAATCCCCACCGAATAGAACGGGCCGAGCACGACGCGGCGCAGCTGCTTGGGGTGCAGCGGTTCGAAATCCTTGTCGAGGTTGACCGCGATGGTCGCCGGCGACAGCGTATAGGCGGAGTTCTTCTCGGTGAAATCGTCGAAACGATGGGCAAGCTCGGGATTGAGCAGGCCGTCGACCGGCAGCGGAATGTCGACCGTCTCGTTGAGTTTGCCGTTCCTGTCGACAAGCTGGCGGATCATCGCGTCGGAAGAATCCTCCACCGTCACCATGTAGACCAGAGGCAGGTTGGCGCTGCCGTCGAACGTCGCCCAATGGACGAGATAATAGGGCCGTCCCGTCTTCGGATTGACCGAGACCTTGGCGGTTTGCGCCAGCGTGAAGGAACCGAAGGTGTTCTCGCTTTTCACGTCCTCGAGATAGAGCCGCTCGGCCATCGACTTCTGCAGCGCCTCGGGGAATTCCTTGTGGCGCAGGATGAAGTCGGCCATTTCCTCGCGCAATTCGCCGGCGAGCGGGATGTTGGCAAGCCGCGCGTCGGCCTGGCGGCGGTCGTTTTCCAGTTCGAGCAGGTTCTGGAACACCGGGAATCCGCTTTCGGCCCGCGAAATGCGGAACGTGTCCATGAAGCCCAGCCGGTTGCGCCAGCAGGAAAACGACTTGTCGAGCCGGGCGATGTATTCGGCGACGATCTTGGCGACGATGCCGTGCCGGTAAAGCGGCGAGCGATCGTCGCGCATGAACACTTCAAGGCCGCTCAGCGCGGCCGTGATGGCGGAGAAATATCGTGCCGCCGCTTCGTTTTCGGGGGTCATGCCTGTGCGCTCGCGGGCAGTCCTATCACCCCTAAGACTGCACGTAGTTTGCCGAATTGTGCTTCTTCAGCACCTCGTCGAAGCGGCGGGCAAAGGCATCGTCGGCCAGCTTCTTGCGGCGCTGGATGTCGGCGGTGGCGACCATGTTCTTCTCGTGCATCTCGAGTAGGTCGCCGATGTGTTTTTGCGAAGCAGCACCGATGCCGGCCATGGTTTCCTCGGCGGTGTTGTCGACCTGGCTGCCCAGCGTGTTGATCTTGTGGGCGACGTCCTGCTGGGCGGCGGTCTTCAGCGAATCTTCCAGCGCCTTGTAGAGCACGATGCGCTGCTCGGTATCGATGGTCAGCTTGTTGATCAGCGTCGATTGCGCGGCGATCTGGTTGTTGAGCGAATCGACGAAGGTCTGGAACATCGAGGTGTAGCGCTCGAGCGTCTGGCTCTCGGCCAGCAGCTCCTGCTCCTTGGCCTGCTTTTCGTTGTATTCCGTCGCCAGCTTGGAGCGTTCGCCTTCGAGCTGCGTGCGGTCCTTCTGGCTGGTCGAAGCGGCGATCTTGTTTTCGATGTCGAGCAGCATCGGGTTGAGCTCCTCGATGCGCTTCTGCACGGCTTCGAGGTTGGTCATGGTGGTCTTGCGGCGCTCGATCACCTGCGACAGGCTGGTTTCCGAGGTCTTGTAGCGCTGGTCGAGGACCTCTTTCTGCGCCTTCAATATGCCGACGATGGTGTCGGATTTGACCAGCAATTCCTGCAGATTGCCCGCCAGCGACATGTTGCGGACGCGGTCGGTGCGCATGCGCTGCTTGCTCTGGCTGGCGAAGATACCGATGAATTTTTCCCAGCCGGTGTAGTTCTTCATGCTCTCGAACTCGGAGCCGAAGACGTTGGTGGCGTCCTCCAGGCCGATGATCAGGTCGGCAATGTTGCCTTCCATCACCTTTTGCTGCTTCAGCACATCCTCGATGCGGGCGTTCTCGAGGTCGAAATTGGCGTCGCCGATCTTCTTGTCCGATGTGGCGAGCGTATCAAGCATGGTGCCGGACTGCTCGATCTTGGAGCGCATGTCCTGCACGACCTGCTTGGTCTTGGCAATTTCGGCGTCGAAATTCTGCAATGTCGCCATTGGGGCCTCCCGCTTCGGCATGACGTCGCTGGTCGCGAACAGCGGCGAATATATGTGGGGCATCGGGGGATTGAAAGACGTGACAACAAGGGCGGCGTGAAAACAAAAGAATCCATCAGGGTCTTGAAAACCAGTGAAGGCGGGGGCCTGGCGTGATTAGCTTGCCTGCCAGCCGTAGTTCAGCTGTCATTGAACTTTCATGCGGCAAGCCGAGGGCGCACGGATGCCTTTGTATTCGGCAAACGACTGAAGCAATCGCGGCCGCGATATGCGAGGGGAAAGCCGGTTTTACAGAGCTGATGAACAGCGGATCAAGGCTTGGGATCGGCCTTCAGATAGGCGATGACATTGGCGATGTCGTCGTCATTGGTCAGGCCGCCGAAGGCCATCTTGTTGCCCGGCACCTTCAGCTTTGGGGCCTTGAGATACTCGGCGAGATTGGCTTCATCCCAGACCAGGCCGGCGGCGCCGGCACTCTTCATCGCCTCGGAATAGTGGCCAAGAAAGCTCTCTGCGCTGCCGGCGGTGCGGCCAACGACGCCCAACAGATGCGGACCGACCTTGTCGCGGTCGGTGGCTGCGTCATGGCAGGCCATGCATCGGTTGAAGACCTTCTTGCCCAGGGCAGGATCACCGCCGGCATGGGCTACGAGCGAGCTGGCAAGGAGAAGGATACTGGCGAACGAAGCGTCTCGAAGCATGGCTGACCCCGGGGAGCTCTGGCTGGCTGCGTTATAGTACCGAGGCCTTAAGAAACGCTGCATCGGGCCGGGGTCAAGGCCGCCGACCGTCAGCCCTTGATAAAGCCGATGAAGTCGTCTGGCGCGGCGCGGCCCATCTCTTCCTCCCAGTGGCGGCGGCAGAGCGAGACATAGACGTCCTTGCCGATCGCCACCTGCTCGCCCTGGCGCGCCACCTTGCCATCGGGGCCGAGGCGCACGACCATCGTCGCCTTGCGGCCGCATCGGCAGATGGTGCGCACTTCGCGCAAATCGTCGGCGATGGCCAGCAGCGCGCGCGAGCCGGAAAACAGCTTGCCCTGGAAATCGGTGCGCAGGCCGTAGCACATGACCGGGATGTTCAGCCGGTCGGCGATGCGGGCGAGCTGCCAGACCTGCTCTTCCTCGAGGAACTGCGCCTCGTCGACGAAGACGCAATGCACCGACGTATGCGCGTGATGAGCGGCGACGCGGGCGAACAGATCGTCGCCGTCGCGAAACATCTCGGCTTCCGTCTCCAGGCCTATGCGCGACGAGATCAGGCCTGTATCGCCCTTGCGGTAGTGGCCGGCGACGAACAGCATCGTGCCCATGCCGCGCTCGCGGTAATTGTAAGAGGCCTGCAAGAGCATCGTCGTCTTGCCGGCGTTCATCGTCGCGTAGTGGAAGTAAAGCTTGGCCATGCCGCTCTTTTAAGCCGACTTGGCCTGACACGGGGAGGGGCCAGAGCGGCATTCCCCTGAAAAAGCCGGCTGGCCAGACAAAAGCGCCTGATGTGTCGCTGATTGGCCAGCCCGCGCCGTTGATCGTGATTGTCTTAATGCTTGAAACCACACCAGAATGGTGTTTGGCTGACGAAACAAGGCGGGCATAGAAACCGTAGCTACGCTTCGCCAAAGAATCACAATGGGAGACTGTCTATGTCGCGTATGAACTCTTTCGTCGCCGGCCTCGGCCTGGCGGCTTTTTTGTCAACCAGCGCTGCCTACGCCGGTGATCCGGCAAGCTGCAAGGCGGTGCGCCTTTCCGACGTCGGCTGGACCGACATCCAGGCGACGACCGGCGTCGCCTCCGTGCTGCTGACCGCGCTCGGCTATGAGCCGCAAACGATCCAGCTGTCGGTGCCGGTGACCATGGCGTCGCTGAAGAACAAGGATCTCGACGTGTTCCTCGGCAACTGGATGCCGTCGATGACCAACGACATCAAGGACTATACAGCCGACGGTTCGGTCGAGACGATCAGCACCAACCTGACCGGCGCCGGCTACGGCATCGTCGTGCCGACCTATGTCGCCGACGCCGGCGTCAAATCGCTGACCGATATCGGCAAGTTCAAGGACAAGTTCAACGGCAAGATCTATGGCATCGAGGCCGGCAATGACGGCAACCGCATCATCCTCGACATGATCAAGAACCCGAAGGACAATCTCGAAGGCTTCGAGCTGGTCGAATCCTCGGAAGCCGGCATGCTGACGCAGGCCGAGCAGTCGATGAAGAACAATGAATGGATCGCCTTCCTCGGCTGGACGCCGCATCCGGTGATGGGCGCCATGAAGATCACCTATCTCGACGGCATGGGCGACAGCGGCTTCGGCGCCGCCACCGTCTACACCAATGTGCGCAAGGGCTACACCACCGAATGCCCGAACGCCGGCAAGTTCATCGCCAACCTGAAGTTCAACCTGGACATGGAAGGCGAGATGATGGACGCGATCCTCAAGGGCGGCGACGCCAATACGGTTGCAACCGACTGGCTGAAGAAGCACCCGGATGCCGTTGCCCCGTGGATAGCCGGCGTGACCACCTTCGACGGCGGTGACGCTGCCGCCGCCATCAAGACCGCGCTCGGAAGCTGAGCCGACTGAATTCGGCAAAGCCGAACCAGGAAGGGCAGCCATCTTAGAAAAGGCTGCCCTTTTTCATATCCTGTGACAAGATGACGACGGCCGAGGCCGAGGGGCAGGGCGGTCTCCTGCACGAGAGGGGCGATATGGATCCGATTTCGAAATTCATGGTCGATCACAAGATTCCGATCGGCGCCTGGGGAAAGGCCTTCTTCGGTTTCCTCACCGACAATTTCGACACTGTGTTCAGGGCCTTTTCGAATGGCCTCAATTTCCTGCTCGACGGGCTGGTCGGCATCCTCTTGATGGTGCCGCCGGTGCTGCTGGCGCTGGTCATCGCCGTTGTCGCCTGGCTGCTGCAACGCTCGCGACCGCTTGCCATCGGCGTCTTTCTCGGCCTGATCTTCATCATCAACCAGAACCTTTGGAAGCAGACGGTGCAGACGCTGGTGCTGGTCGTCGCGGCCGCTGCCATGGCCATGGCCATCGGCGTGCCGCTCGGCATCTGGGCAGCGCACAAGCCGAAGGTCTACCGCGTCATGCTGCCGGTGCT
>NZ_RZPI01000361.1:0-5659 GCF_003998715.1 Mesorhizobium sp. M7A.F.Ca.CA.002.15.2.1 | reverse complement strand
CTTGCATGGATGGGACTGACAGTGACGTCGCTCAGCGACACCAGGAAGGCCGGACCGGCGCCCGCCCCGCTGGAAGCGCTCGGCATTCCCGGAATCCTGCCGCTGCTGGTCGCGTGCGCGGCCTTCATGACTTCGTTCTACGGCGTCTATGGCTATCTCGGCGACCATCTTCATGTCGGGCTTGGACAGCCGGTGAGTGCCAATGGCCTGGCGGCGCTTGCCTACGGCATAGGCTTCGGCACCGCTGCTCTGCTCGACGGCGTCATCGACAGACTGGGTGCGCGGCGCGTCATGCCGTTTGCCTATCTTCTTGTCGCCGTCGTCTACGTCGCGATGGCGGCGACGAGCGACAGTTTCGGGCTGACCTTGACCATGGTGGCAATCTGGGGACTGGCCAATCATTTCGGCCTGAACGTCCTGGTGATGCGCCTGTCGGCGCTCGATCCGTCGCGGCGCGGCACGATCATGGGGCTGAACAGTGCGGTGACTTACCTCGCGGTCTTTGTCGGCACCACCAGCTTCGGGCCGCTTTATTCCAACTTCGGCTTTGCTGTCTGCGTGATGGTTGCAGCACTGCTCATGCTGATCGCCGCATCGGCGGCGGCGTGGCGCACGCGGTAGTCGAACGTGCTTGGCCCAACCTTCTCACGGTTGACAGCAGCGTCCTGCCCTTTCATACAAAGCCGTTAATGTTCTCAGGGCGGGGTGAAAGTCCCCACCGGCGGTAAGGGTTTCTACCCAAGCCCGCGAGCGCTTTCCGGTCCACGCATCAATGCGTGGATTCTTAAGTGCTAGAGCGTCCTTTACGCGTCCAAGGGACGCGTGGCGCTCTAGTGGAAAGGTCAGCAGATCCGGTGTGATTCCGGAGCCGACGGTTACAGTCCGGATGGAAGAGGACGAAACGGAAGCCGGCCCGCTTTTTGCGGGCTTAATCCGTATCGTGCGTCCTGATTCTGGTTCGAAACGGAAGGATGGACCCATGAATCAGCATTCCCATAAAGACTATGAAACGACCCGCATCGCCGTTATCCGCGCGCGCTGGCATGCCGACATCGTCGACCAGTGCGTACAGGCCTTCGAAGCTGAACTGGCCTCTCTGGGAGACGAGCGCTTCACCGTCGACATCTTCGACGTGCCCGGCGCCTATGAAATTCCCCTGCATGCCAAGACCCTGGCCGGGACCGGCCGTTATGCCGCGATCCTCGGCACAGCCTTTGTGGTCAATGGCGGCATCTACCGGCATGAGTTCGTCGCAAGTGCTGTCATCGACGGCATGATGAACGTGCAGCTGTCGACCGGCGTGCCGGTGCTGTCGGCGGTGCTCACCCCGCACAACTACCACGACAGCGCCGAGCACCACCGCTTCTTCTTCGAGCACTTCACTGTCAAGGGCAAGGAAGCGGCGAACGCCTGCGTGCAACTCCTGGCGGCGCGGGACCTGATCGCGGCCTGAGGTCGTCAAACTGGCCGGATTTCAACCCTGCAACAAGAATTGCGATCGAGAAGCGCTCCGAAGGTTGCGGTTCCCTTGAAATCCCGCCAGAAGCATCAAGGGCCGACCGGCAAACCGGCCGGCCCGCGACGTTGCGCTTGAAACCAGATACGGGAGACTATTGGGTGGCTCGCATAACACTGAGACAATTGCTCGACCACGCCGCCGAATACGGCTATGGCGTGCCCGCTTTCAACATGAACAACATGGAACAGGGCCTCGCCATCATGGAGGCCGCCGAGGAGACCAAGTCGCCGGTCATCCTGCAGGCTAGCCGCGGCGCGCGCGCCTATGCCAATGACGTGGTGCTGGCCAAGCTGATCGACGCGCTGGTCGAAATCCATCCCGACATTCCGGTCTGCATGCATCTCGACCATGGCAACAACGAAGCCACCTGCGTCACCGCGATCCAGTACGGCTTCACCTCCGTCATGATGGACGGATCGCTGAAGGAAGACGGCAAGACGCCGGCCGACTACGCCTACAATTCCGGCATCACCAAGCGCGTCGTCGACATGGCGCATTGGGGCGGCGTGTCCGTCGAAGGCGAGATCGGCGTGCTCGGCTCGCTCGAGAGCGGCGGCGGCGAGCAGGAAGACGGCCACGGCGTCGAAGGCGCGATCAGCCACGACCAGCTTTTGACCGATCCCGAACAGGCGGTCGAGTTCGTCAAGGACACCCATGTCGATGCGCTGGCGGTGGCCATGGGCACCAGCCATGGCGCCTACAAATTCTCGCGCAAGCCGGACGGCGCGGTGCTGGCCATGAACGTCATCGAGGAGATCCATCGCCGCCTGCCGAACATGCACCTGGTCATGCACGGCTCGTCCTCGGTGCCCGAGGATCTGCAGGAGATCATCAACAAATATGGCGGCCAGATGAAGCCGACCTGGGGCGTGCCGGTCGAGGAGATCCAGCGCGGCATCAAGCACGGCGTGCGCAAGATCAACATCGACACCGACAACCGCATGGCGCTGACCGGCGCGATCCGCAAGGTGCTGACCGAGAACCCGAGCGAGTTCGACCCGCGCAAGTATCTGACACCGGCCATGGCCGCCATGCGCAAGCTCTGCAAGGAGCGCTTCGAACAGTTCGGCACCGCCGGCAACGCGCAGAAGATCAAGCCGCTGCCGGTCGCCGAAATGGCCAAGCGCTACAAGTCGGGCAGTCTGGACCCGAAGTTCGGCTGAGCTGAACGCTGGTATCGAGGGCAGGAGCGCGGCAGCGCCCTGCCCGTTTACCGAACGCTATTGAAGCGTGCGCGCCGGCGGCTGACCGGCGTGGTCGCGCGCGATGCCGGCGTCGGCATCCTCGGCGCCAAAAGCACGGTCGAGGCCCGTCGCCACGACCGAGACCCTGAAGCGGCCTTCCATGCCCTTGTCGAAGATGGCGCCAACGATGATGTCGGCATCCTCGTAGACCTCTTCGCGAATGCGGGTGGCGGCCTCGTCGACTTCAAACAGGGTCATGTCCCTGCCGCCCGATATCGAGACCAGCACGCCCTTGGCGCCTTTCATCGACACTTCGTCGAGCAGCGGGTTGGCGATCGCGGCTTCGGCCGCCTTCATCGCGCGGCCTTCACCGGAAGCCTCACCGGTGCCCATCATGGCGCGGCCCATGTCGCGCATCACGGATTTGACATCGGCGAAGTCGAGATTGATCAGGCCTTCCTTGACGATGAGGTCGGTGATGCAGCTGACGCCGGCATAGAGCACCCGGTCGGCAATGACGAACGCATCGGCGAAGGTGGTCTTGGCATCGGCGATCCTGAACAGGTTCTGGTTCGGGATGACGATCACCGTGTCGGCGCTCTCGCGCAGCCGCTCGATGCCTTCTTCGGCCATCTGCATGCGGCGCCGGCCTTCAAAGGTGAACGGCTTCGTGACGACGCCAACCGTCAGGATGCCGGCTTTGCGCGCCGCCTGGGCGATGATTGGAGCCGCACCGGTTCCCGTGCCGCCGCCCATTCCGGCGGTGACGAAACACATATGCGTGCCGGCCAGATGATCCATGATCTCGTCGAGCGATTCCTCGGCCGCGGCGCGACCGATCTCGGGAAGCGATCCGGCGCCCAGCCCTTCGGTGACATGAGCGCCAAGCTGGATCAGCCGCGTCGCCTTGGACATAGTCAGCGCCTGCGCGTCGGTGTTGGCGGCGATGAATTCGGTACCCTGAAGCTGCTCGGCGATCATGTTGTTGACGGCATTGCCGCCGCCGCCGACGCCGATAACGGTGATCTTGGGTCTCATCTCGGAGATTTCGGGCTTCTTGAACTCGGCCATGCCTGTTTCTCCTTCGTCAATTGCGCGCGCTTCACGACCCACCCGCAGACTGCCTTGGGCATATTGCAATCGAGCGGCATGACGCGAATCAGTCCGTTGCGATGGGTACCCCAAAAAGCCAGACAGCGGCCAGAGGTGCAAGTGCATGCGAGGTCAAGATTTGTGATGACCGTTTTGCACAGCGTGGCTCGGGCGCTGCGTGCGCCAGATCTTACCGCAGCGAACTCGCCGCTCCCGCCGATAGCGGCTGCGCGCTGGTTTACCGTCTCGTGCTTGGCATTCCGCCCTCCAACCTCTATGTTGCGATCGCAGATCGCGCAATTGGTTTTGAAATGCCTCCCGACATACCAGCTAGTGACTTGAAAAAATAAGGAAAAGCGCTTGGCGACAGCCACGTCTGTTTTCCTAAAACTCACCAGCTATTTTTACCAGGGACGTGCGGCCGGTCAGGCTGCGGCACCTTCGAAAACCAGAGGTTTTAAATTGAGCGATGCAATTGCGGACGTTTTGAACTGGCTTGAAAGCAGAACCGACATCCAGAGCCTCAGGGCGGCGGTGTGCGACCTCAACGGTATCATGCGCGGCAAGCGCATTCCCGTCGAGCAGGCAAGAAAGGCGCTGGAAGGCAAGCTGCGCATGCCTTTTTCGCTGATCGGACTGGATGTCTGGGGCGAAGACATCGAAGGCAACAGCCTGGTTTTCTCGACCGGCGATGCCGATGGACTGTGCCAATGGACCGGGCGCGGCATTCTGCCGGTGGCCTGGACGGCGCATCCGACGGCACTTGTCCCGCTGTGGCTTGCCGACGAAAGCGGCGCGCCCTATCTCGGCGACCCGCGACGGGCGCTGGCCCGCATCCTCGATCGCTACAAGGCCCTGGGCCTGACCCCGGTCGCGGCAACGGAACTCGAATTCTACCTCGTCGATCCGCAATCGCAGCGGCCGGTCGGCCCTGTCTCGCCGGTGACCGGACGCCGGCTCGATTCCGACGCGGCGCTGTCGATCGACGAAATCGACGATTTCGAATCCTTCATCCATGACGTCTACGAGGCTTGCCGGACGCAAGGCATTCCCGTCGACACGGCCATCGCCGAAAACGGCGTCGGTCAGTTCGAGATCAATCTGAACCATGTCGCGGACGCGTTGCGGGCGGCTGACGATGCGGTGCTGTTCAAGCGCACGGTGAAGGGCATTGCCCGCAAGCACGGCTTTGCCGCCTGCTTCATGGCCAAGCCCTATGGCGACCGGGCGGGCAACGGCTTTCACGTTCATTTCAGCCTGGTCGACGGTGAAGAGCGCAACGTCTTCGACGACGGCACCGACCAGGGCTCGGAGACCATGCGCCATGCAGTCGGTGGCCTGCTTGCGGCAATGGCCGAGAGCACGCTGGTATTCGCGCCGCACTTCAATTCGTACCGCAGGCTGCGCCCAAGATCCTATGCGCCAACCGCGGTCGCCTGGGGCTATGAGAATCGCATGGTCGCGATCCGCATTCCGGGCGGGCCGACCGCTGCTCGCCGTATCGAGCACCGCGTATCGGGAGCCGACGCCAACCCCTATCTGGTGCTCGCGGCCATATTGGGCGCCGCGCTGACCGGCATCGAAAGACAGTTGTCGCCAGGTGATCCGATCGGCACAGACGGCCAGGGACTTCCGCCGGCAAAGCTGCCGCCGGACTGGGCATCCGCGATCGCCGCCTTCGAGAGCGGGACGCATGTGGCGGAGATTTTTCCAGCCATCCTGCGCGACTCCTTTGTGGCCTGCAAACGCCAGGAGCTGAACACGTTCGCGCTCAATGTCAGCGATTTCGAGATCGAGACATACCTCGAGAGCGTCTAGATCGGGTTACGCCAGTACGGCCAAGCTGCCGCGCATCGGCCAATCA
>NZ_RZPI01000360.1:0-5667 GCF_003998715.1 Mesorhizobium sp. M7A.F.Ca.CA.002.15.2.1 | reverse complement strand
TAAAACGACTGAAAGCCAGCTGAAAGCTTGGGCGTGCCATGAAGTCATTACGGCGTTCGCCGTGTGACCGGTGCGGGAGCGGCCGGTAAGGAGGAATGCGGCGCAGCCGGGATGGCGCGCCGCCCAAGTGGAGGAAGTTTCGTGACCGGTTTCATCTCGAAGTGCGCCCTGCGCACAGCGGCGCTAAGCCTTGCTATTGCAGCCACAAGCGCCACGGTGGCTTCGGCTGCCGACAAAATCACCATCATCGTCGGCGGCATGGAAAAGCAGATCTATCTGCCTGCCGTGCTCACCCAGCAGCTCGGCTACTTCAAGGACCAGGGGCTCGATGTCGAACTGCTCAACTCGCGCGCCGGGGTCGAGGCCGAAAATGAACTGCTGGCAGGTGCCGTCCAAGGCGTTGTCGGCTTCTACGATCACACCGTCGACCTGCAGTCGAAGGGCAAATACATCCAGTCGATCGTCCAGTTCAGCCAAGCGCCCGGTGAGGTCGAGCTGGTCTCCGCCAAGCACCCGGAGATCAAGTCGCCCGCCGATTTCAAGGGCGCCACGCTCGGCGTCACCGGTCTCGGCTCCTCGACCGATTTCCTGACCCAGTATCTTGCCGTGCGCAGCGGCCTGAAGCCCGGCGACTACACGCTGCTGCCGGTCGGCGCCGGCAACACCTTCATCGCCGCCGTCAAGCAGGACCAGATCCAGGCCGGCATGACCACCGAGCCGACCATCGCCAAACTGCTCAAGACCGGCGAGGCAAGCATCCTGGTCGACATGCGCACGCCCGAAAAGACCAAGGAAGCGCTGGGCGGCGACTATCCGGCGGCGTCCTTCTATGTCCAGTCCTCCTGGCTGGAAGGCCACAAGGATGAGGCACAGAAGCTCGCCAATGCCTTCGTCAAGACGATGAAATTCATCGCCACGCATTCGGCCGAAGAGATCGCCGACAAGATGCCGAAGGATTATTATGCCGGCAACCGGGACCTTTACGTGCAGGGGCTGGCCGGCGGCAAGGCGATGTTCACGCCGGATGGCCGCATGCCGGCCGATGGTCCGCCGACCGTGCTCAAGGTTCTCTCGACATTCTCGAAGAGCCTGCAAGGCAAGCAGATCGACCTGTCGAAGACCTACACGACCGAATTCGTCGACGCTGCCAAATAGCGGCGCCAGCCTACCACTCGTTGAATAACAAGGACTTGCGCCGGCTGCTTGAATCAAGAAGGCAGCGGCGCGGCCTCCCGAACACCTGGAGATCCGTGGCACTGCCGCGGGCTCCCTTGCCCCATTGCGACAGGAGTGCGCCATGCAAGTGCAACCCATGGCGGCCGAGAAGCTGTCTCAGGCCGCGCCACAAGCCGACGCCGCGATCGCCATCGATGATGTGACCTTGCGTTTCGTCACGCCCGACGGGCACATGATGACGGCGATCCGCGATTTCACGATGACCGTGGCGCGCGGCGAGTGCGCCTGCGTCGTCGGGCCGACCGGCTGCGGCAAGTCGACGACGCTCAACCTGGTCACCGGCCTGTTGCGGCCGACGACCGGCAATGTCCGCGTCATGGGCACGCCGGTCACCGATATCAGCCGGGACATCGGCTTTGTCTTCCAGGCGGATGCGCTGTTTCCCTGGCGCAGTGTCATCGACAATGTCGCCGCCGGTCCACTTTATCGCGGCACGCCAAAGGCGCAGGCCTACGACCGCGCCCGCGACTGGATCGCCCGCGTCGGCCTCGGCCGCTTCGAGAAGCACTATCCGCACCAGCTTTCGGGCGGCATGCGCAAGCGCGTCGCGCTGGCGCAGACCTTCATCAACCAGCCCAAGATCCTTTTGATGGACGAGCCGTTCAGCGCGCTCGACATGCAGACGCGCACCGCCATGCAGGACGAATTGCTGGATCTGTGGTCGGAGCAGAAATCCTCGGTTGTCTTCGTCACCCACGACCTAGAGGAGGCGGTGGCGCTGGCCGACAAGGTCTATGTGCTCACCGCTGGGCCGGGCACGGTCAAGAGCGTCTACCGCATCGACCTGCCGCGCCCCCGCGTCATGGCCGACATCCGCTACGACCCGAACTTCGTCGAGATCGCCAAGGTGATCTGGAACGATCTGCGCGAGGAAGTGCAGCTCGGCCAGAGCCGGACCTTGCAGACCGGACATTGAAAGGAGAAACAGCATGACCGCAATCTCTCCGACCGCCAACCAGGCCGCCGTCCGCGATGCTTCCATCGCCGTTGCCGAAGCCCGGGCGAGGGCAAGGCTGCGCCGCCGCCACGCGCTTGTCATCTCCTTGCGCCTGGCGATCCTGGTCGTCTTCCTTGGCCTGTGGGAACTCGGCGCCGACTACAACATCATCGACCCGTTCTTCTTCGCCAGCCCTTCTGGCATCTGGCAGCAGATCTGGTCGTGGATCACCGAAGGCACCTCGCAAGGCCCACTCTGGCTGCAGATCTACGTGACGCTGGAGGAAACCTTCCTCGGCTTTGTCATCGGTGCCCTTGGCGGCATCGCCGCCGGCATCATCCTCGGCCGCAATCGGCTGTTGGCGGATGTCTTTTCGATCTACATCAAGATCGCCAATTCGGTGCCGCGCGTCGTGCTCGGCTCGGTGTTCATCATCGCGCTCGGCCTCGGCATGGCGTCCAAGGTGGCGCTTGCCGTGGTGATGGTGTTCTTCGTTGTTTTCGCCAACGCCTTCCAGGGTGTGCGCGAGGCCGACAGGGCAATGATCGCCAATGCCCAGATCCTTGGCGCCTCGCCGTTCCAGATCACCCGCACCGTCATCATTCCTTCGGCGATGAGCTGGATCCTCGCCAGCCTGCATGTCAGCTTCGGCTTCGCGCTGGTCGGCGCGGTGGTCGGCGAGTTCCTCGGCGCCAAGCAAGGCATGGGCCTGCTGATCTCGACCGCGCAGGGCGCCTTCAACGCCAATGGCGTGTTCGCCGCGATGATCATCCTGGCTGTCATGGCGCTGGTGGTGGAGTTCATCATCACCCGCTTCGAGAACTATGTCGTGAAGTGGCGGCCGGCGCCGTTCAACGAGCAGGGAACGTGATCGGTCAGACCAGGGGCAGCCTGACCGGTCAGGCCAGCGGCAGCCTGACCTCAACCAACAGACCGCCGGCCGCGCCATCCCCAAGGGTGACGCGGCCGCCGGCATTTTCGACGACCTCGCGTACAATGGCGAGTCCCAGCCCGCTGCCTTCCTCGGTCGAACCGGCAATACGGTAGAAGCGCTCGAAGACATGGTCTCGCTCGTCCGCCGGAATGCCAGGCCCGTCGTCGGCGACCGTCAGCACGGCTTCGCCGTCGATGGCCGCCAGCTTCACCGTGACACTGCCCTCAGCCCGGGAGTAGCGCAGTGCGTTGTCGACGAGGTTGACGATCATCTCGCGCAGCATGGTGCCGTCGCCGATGACCGGAACGGGGCCAGCCTCCTCGAGGCCGAGATCTATTTTGCGATCGATGGCCGTTGGCGCCAGGGTTTCCAGCACGTGCCGGGCGGCTTCCGCCAGGTCAATGCGGTCGGCGCGCGGCCGCCGGCTGCCTGGCTCGGCGCGTGACAGGGTCAAGAGCTGTTCGGCCAGCCGCGCCAGTTTGCCGGAACTCGCCTGCAGCGCCACCAGCGCCTCCTGGCGGGCATCGGCGGCACTTTCGCGAAGCGCATAGCTTGCCTGTGTCGACAGCAGCGCCAGGGGCGTGCGCAGCTGGTGCGCCGCATTGGCGATGAAGCGGCGTTGCGCCGCCATCTGCGCCCGCACGCGCTCCATGTAGGCGTTGAGGGCGTCGATCAGCGGGCGGATCTCGCTTTGCGCACCGGGCACTTCGACGGGGTCAAGGTCGCTGCGGTTTGGCGAGCGTACCGCATCGCGCAGCCGGATCAACGGCGCCAGGCCGCGACGCAAGCCGAGCAGCACGAACACGCCGGCAATCGCCACCAGCGCCAGTTGCTGGGCAAAGGCGCTGAACCAAAGCTGTTTGACCATGGCGTCATGGCCGGCAAGGGTGACGCCCACGGTGACTGATATTGGCGAGTCGTTGCCGGCGCCGATCACCGCATGGCCAAGGGTCAGGAGCCGCAGCTGGTGATCGCGGTAGGCGGCCTCGACACTGGCATGCTGCGGCGCTTCGGGCAGGTCGGGATATCCGGTCAGCAGCCGCCCGCCGGCTGTCTCGACGCGATAGTAGACGCTGTCGCGGTCGCCGGTGTCGAACATCTCGATCGCCGCCGGGGGCACCGTGGCATCGAGCACGCCGTCGACCATGGCGACCTGCTCGGCAATCGCCCGCGCCGATCCGACGAGCATCCGGTCGGTGACCAGGTCCGCGGTCGCCAGTGCGTTGCGCTGGCTGGTCCACAGGTTGATGGTCGCGAGCCCGGCAAGCGGCAGCACCACCCATGCCAGCAATTGCAGGCGGAGGCTGTTGATCCTCATGGCG
Organism: Mesorhizobium sp. M7A.F.Ca.CA.002.15.2.1; assembly: GCF_003998715.1. Classification (NCBI taxonomy): domain Bacteria; kingdom Pseudomonadati; phylum Pseudomonadota; class Alphaproteobacteria; order Hyphomicrobiales; family Phyllobacteriaceae; genus Mesorhizobium; species Mesorhizobium sp. M7A.F.Ca.CA.002.15.2.1. The sequence goes on along the minus strand of NZ_RZPI01000360.1, from coordinate 1,238 downwards.
CCAGGATCGTCACGGCGCCAAATCGTCTTGGCGCAACAGGTAGCCGAGGCCACGCAGTGTGGCGATCTGGACCCGCGACCCGTCGAGCTTCTTGCGCACGCGGTGCACGTAGATCTCGATGGCGCTGGGATCGGCGTCGGTCTCGAAATCGTAGATCGCGGCCGACAATGCCGCCTTGCTCACCGTGCGTCCGGCCTTGACCATCAATTGCTCAAGCACGGCATGCTCGCGCGGTGTCAGCGCCAGCGCCTCGCCGGCAAGCGAAAACAGCCGCGTGTTGGTGTCGAAGACGAGATCACCGCAGGCAACGACCGGCGCGGTGCGGTCATTGGCACGGCGCAATTGCGCGCGGATTCGTGCTTCGAGCTCTTCGATCTGGAAGGGCTTGGCCAGATAGTCGTCGGCGCCCTCATTGAGGCCCTTGACCCGGCCGTCGAGACTGGCGTTTGCGGTCAGCACGATCACCGGCACCCGGTTGCCGCGCGTCCGCAACATTCGCAGCACCTCCAGCCCGCTCATGCGCGGCAGCGCAAGGTCGAGGATGACAAGCGCGTGGTCACCGGCGGCGAGCGCGTGTTCGACATCCTCGCCATCATGGACGATGTCGACGACATAGTTCGCCTGACGCAGGGTCTTGCCCAGCCAATCCGCCAGCTCGCGATTGTCTTCTACAAGCAGCAACCGCATTTCTATCGCTGTCCTGGGGTGCAGGTCACCCGGATTTCCGCCACTTCTTCAACTGGCGCCGCCAAGTCGCGCCCGATTGATGATCGTGCACAAGCGATAATCTCGATCCAACCGCAAGGCAAATGTAGGAGATCCAGAAGTTCAGATGGTGCGCAATCGCTTCAAACCGAACCGTTCAGTTCGATTTCTGTTGACGCACTGTGTAGCAGATGGTGAACGCCGGCCTGGCGAGCGGTCGCGCCTGGTGATGGGCGTTATCGATTAACTGTCTGATTTCAAACAGTTAAATTATGACCGCCGAGACCCTGTGTCAAATTTCAAGGCCTGGATTCGAGCCGCGGGGGAACATCTTCGTGATTGGAATCCGCGGCAGCGCGAGCCCATCTCGGGGTGGTCCGAGCGACGCGAAATTCCTCCCAAGGGCACGCCACTAGACGGACATGACAAATACTGGAGTAATTAAAATGACCAAGATCGCTCTTACCGCCGCCGCCATCCTCGTTGCCACGGGCACTGCTTTTGCCGGCAGCGACAATTATGGCTCGGCCAAC
>NZ_RZPI01000035.1:0-18129 GCF_003998715.1 Mesorhizobium sp. M7A.F.Ca.CA.002.15.2.1 | reverse complement strand
CAGCGGCAGCGACCGCAGGGCCTTGCCGACAGCAGCCGGCGGGGTGCCGGTTTCCTCGGCAAAGCGCATCAGCGTCGGCTCGTGGGCGAGGATGAATTGCAGGACACCAGCCAGGAAACCCGGCTCACTGGCGGCTTTGCGGATCGAATGGACCTCTATGCCGGTGATAGCCAGAAAGCGCGGCAAAAGCTCCGGATCGGAGGCGACAAAGCCCAGGGCCTTCACGGCAATCGATTCCGCTTCTTCGCGCATTGACGCTGCGTTTGCCATCACTACCTTCGGTGTGTGGAATGAGTCTCTCCCGCAGTAATGGCAAGAGTTGCTTGCGGCAAGCCATTAGAGCGTGGCGCGCCCTTTGGACGCGCAGGCGACGAGGTAGAATTCGCGCTGTTTTCCAGCCGCGGATTTCCGTTTCGTCAATCATATTGCCGTAAAGTGAAGCAGGGTTTGGTGCGTTCAGATATGGGCGCATGACGGTCGCCTTCGAAGCGGAAGGGCGGCCGGGACGGGATATCGATGCCGAAGAAGGTTATGATCGTCGAGGACAATGAGCTCAACATGAAGCTCTTTCGGGACCTCATCGAGGCAAGCGGTTACGAGACCGTGCGCACCCGCAACGGTCTGGAAGCGCTCGATCTGGCACGCCAGCACCGGCCGGATCTCATCTTGATGGATATCCAGTTGCCTGAGGTGTCGGGGCTTGAAGTGACCAAATGGCTGAAGGAGGACGACGAACTGCACGTCATCCCCGTCATTGCCGTGACCGCCTTCGCCATGAAAGGCGACGAGGAACGTATCCGCCAGGGTGGCTGCGAGGCTTATATTTCGAAGCCGATCTCGGTGCCGCGTTTCATCGAAACCATCAAATCCTATCTGGGCGATGCGTGATGTGCCCCTTCAGCCGAGCCGGAGCGTTATGAAATGACTGCGCGGATCCTCGTCGTCGACGATATCCCTGCCAATGTGCGGCTGCTGGAAGTGCGGCTGCTGGCCGAATATTTCGAAGTGTTGACCGCCACCAACGGGCCGGATGCGATCGAGACCTGCGAGAACGGCAAGGTCGATGTCGTGCTGCTCGATGTGATGATGCCCGATATGGACGGCTTGGAGGTCTGTCGGCGGCTGAAGAGCGATCCGGCGACATCGCACATTCCGGTGGTGATGATCACCGCGCTGGACCAGGTTTCCGACCGCGTCCGCGGGCTTGAGGCTGGCGCCGACGACTTCCTGACCAAGCCGGTCAACGACCTGCAGCTGATGACGCGCGTCAAGAGCCTTGTTCGGCTGAAGTCGCTGACCGACGAGTTGCGGCTGCGCGCCTCGACGACGCGCAATATCGGCATCGAGGAGTTGCTCAGCCGCAATTTCGCATCCGAGGACACGACGCCGAAAGTGCTTTTGATCGACGAGCGCAAAACATCCGTCGAGCGCATCCAGAAGATGCTGCGTGATCGGGCCGACCTCGACGTCACACATGATCCGCATGCCGGTTTCTTCCAGGCCGCCGAGACATCCTATGAATGCGTGATGATCTCGACCGCGTTCGCCGATTTCGATCCGCTGAGGCTCTGTTCGCAGTTGCGCTCGCTCGATCGCACCCGCTTCGTGCCGATTATCCTGCTGGCGGAGGAGGGCGAGGAGGAACGCATCATTCGCGGCCTGGAACTCGGCATCAACGACTATCTCATGCGGCCGATCGACCAGCAGGAACTGACGGCACGGCTGCGCACGCAGGTGCGCCGTAAGCGCTACAACGACCAGCTACGGGCCAGCGTCACCCAGACAATCGAAATGGCGGTGACCGACGGTCTGACCGGGCTGCACAATCGCCGCTATCTGGACAGCCATCTGCAGACGCTGTTCGATCGCGCCGTGGCACGGCGCCGGCCGCTGTCGGTGATGATCACCGACCTCGATCGCTTCAAGGCGATCAACGACGCGCACGGTCATGATGGCGGCGACGAGGTGCTGCGGGAATTCGCACGGCGGCTGCGCAAGAATGTCAGGGGTATCGACCTTGCCTGCCGCTTTGGCGGCGAGGAGTTCGTCGTGGTGATGCCGGATACCGAGGGCGCGGTGGCCGAGAAGGTGGCCGAGCGCATTCGCGCCGAAATCGCCCAGGCGGCTTTCGCCATTGGCCAGGACGGCAAGGCGATCGAAGTCACGGTCAGCGTCGGCGTGTCGTCGGTGCTGAAGGGCGTGGACACGGTGGCGGCGCTCATGAAGCGTGCCGATCTCGCGCTCTACGAAGCCAAAAGCGGCGGCCGCAATCGGGTCGTCGCCAAGGCGGCGTAGTGACCCAGCCCCGATTATCCAGTCAACCCGACAGGGTTACCCGTTTACCTTAATCCAAGCGATTCGCGAGCCTTGGTTAAGAAACTGTTGATTTTTATAAGCTCTTGCGCGACTGTGCAGGCCAAGACGAAGCCGGCACGAGGATAGACCGCCGGCTCCGGTCCCTGGGAATACCCCATGATGCTCAGGTCCGCCGCATCTCCTGGGTCCGTGGGGTCGGCCGGCCGGCGCTGGCACATAGTGGCCTCCTCGTACCGCTGCCAAACGCCGACCGGCCCCCTTCTTTCCAATGAACATCAGAGCTCCGTGCCAAAGCACGGAAGACTCTGGGTTTTTGCGCCTGAAAATCTGGATATCGTTAGGGGAAATTGCCCCGAGCGCTTGTTCCGCGGCAACCAACAGGGGAAACAATACCGTTCCCTTCCATTTCATACATATGGCGCACAAGGGGCTTGCGGCAAGACCCGGCTCCTCCCGTAAAACCGACCCGAACCAAGGTGCGGAAAACGGGAGTGATGACAATGGTTTCAGATCATGCGGTGGTGATCGCCGGGGGTGGTCCGGCGGGATTGATGCTGGCGGGCGAACTGGCGCTAGCAGGCGTCGACGTTGCCATTGTCGAAAGGCGGCCGGATCAGAAACTTGCCGGCCTGCGCGCAGGTGGCCTCCATGCACGCACCATCGAGGTGCTCGACCAGCGCGGAATTGCTGATCGGTTCCTCTCGCAGGGCCAAGTGAGCCCGGCCGTAGGTTTTCACATGATCCGCCTGGACATCAGCGACTTCCCAACCCGGCACAATTACCTGTTGGCGCTGCGGCAGAACCACATCGAGCGCATCCTGGCCGACTGGGTCGGCGAGTTGAAGGTGCCGATCTATCGTGAACACGAGGTTGCGGGGTTTATCCAGGACGACAGCGGCGTCGACGTCGAACTGTCCACCGGTCACCGCCTGAGGGCCGCATATCTGGTCGGCTGCGACGGAGGCCGCAGCACCATTCGCAAGGCGGCCGGTATCGAGTTCACCGGATGGGATCCGACGATGAGCTGGATGATTGCCGAGGTCGAAATGTCGGAAGAACCGGCATGGGGCTTCCGCAGCAACGCCTCCGGAATTCATGCCCTGGGTAAGATCGAGGACGGCAAGAAGGTTGGCGTCGTGCTGACGGAGCCCCGCCTGGAGGCGCGCGGCGAACCGACGCTACGCGAGCTCAGCGAGGCGCTGGCCGCCATCTATGGCACCGATTTTGGGGTCCACAGCCCGACCTGGCTCTCCCGCTTCACCGACATGACGCGCCAGGCTGCCGCATATCGCGACAGACGCGTGCTGCTGGCCGGCGATGCCGCCCACGTCCATCCGCCGATGGGTGGACAGGGCCTCAACATCGGCGTGCAGGATGCGGTGAACCTTGGATGGAAGCTGGCCCAGGTCATCAAGGGGATATCGCCGGAAAGCCTTCTCGACAGCTATCACGCCGAGCGCCATCCGGTTGCCGCCCGCGTGTTGCGTAACACGATGGCGCAGGTCGCGCTTCGCCGCACGGATGACCGCAGCAAGGCCTTGGCCGACACCGTTGCCGAGTTGCTCGGCATGGATGAACCCCGCAAAAAGATCGCAGCCGAGATGTCCGGCCTGTGTGTCCACTACGACCTCGAAGAGGGGCACCCGCTGCTTGGGCGGCGAATGCCCGATCTCGATCTGACCACCGCCGGCGGACCGTTGCGGGTCTTCACCTTGCTGCACGACGCGCGGCCCGTGCTGCTCAACCTCGGTGAGCCCGGCAGACTGGACATCGCGCCCTGGGCAGAACGGGTTCGGCAGATCGACGCCGGTTACGCCGGTATCTGGGACCTGCCGGCTCTCGGGAGTGTCGTTGCGCCCGACGCGGTCTTGATCCGGCCCGATGGTTATGTGGCTTGGGCCGGGGCGGGAACCCAACGGGGCCTTGTGGGCGCGCTGACCACCTGGTTCGGGCCGCCTGCTGCCGCAGGTTAGCAGACGCGATCGCGCGACCGCCTTGAGAATATTGCGTCGCTTCCTCCGACAGTGCTCCTGACAGTTTGTTGACAGGAGTTTTCAACTGTGCAGAATTGGTTGGACCATTGGACCACTCGGAGGAAATGTGGACCAGAACAGCCTGCCACCCATTCAAATCACGGCGCGCGACGACGCCGTGTTGAAGGCGTTGGTGGGATTTGTTCGCGCCGAAGCCCTGCAGCTGGGCGACAGACTCCCAACCGAACGCATTCTCGCCGAGCGGCTGAAGGTCAGCCGCAACACCGTGCGCGAGGCTCTGACACGCTGGGAAGGGCTCGGCCTCGTCGAACGCCGGCAAGGCAGCGGCACCTATCTCAAGGCGGCTGTTTCGCCTGATATGCTGCACATGCCGCTGACACTGGCCGGCGGCAATGATTTCACCAGCCTGATGCAGACGCTGGAGATCCGCCGCGCGCTGGAGGCGGAGGCAGCAGCCCTTTGCGCCGAACGCGCCAGCCAAGCCGATATTGCCGAGATCGCACGCAAGCTCGACATCATGGAACAGGCGTTCCGCACGCGCGAGGGCATGTCGTCGGAAGAGGATTGGGAGTTCCACCAGGCGATCTACCGGGTCTCGGGCAATCCGCTGTTCGAGCAGATCATCGCCGCCATGCATGAGCTGTTTCACCGCTTCTGGGAGCATCCGCTCGGCGTGCGTGACTTCGGCCACGCCAGCTTTCCCTATCACCGGACCATCTACGAACGCATTGCTGCCCGCGATCCGCAGGGCGCTCGCGCCGAGGCGCTCAAGCTGATCGCCACCGTCGAGGACGACCTCAAGCGCGGCGCGGCCAAACTCAAACTCTCGAGCCAGACATGAACGAGCATCCATCAGGTTTCGATTACGACTATCTCACCGAAGCGGCCACGCTTTTGGCGCATGACGAACCGTTCCCCGGCGGTGCGGTGGTGCCGCCGATCTACCAGACCTCGCTGTTCACCTTCGCCAACTATGCCGAGATGGCCGATACCTTTGCCGGCAAACGAAGGCAGCCGATCTACTCGCGCGGCGACAATCCCACGGTGATGGAGTTCGAGGCGCGCGTGGCAGCGCTCGAGGGCGCAGAAGCCGCGCGCGGCTTTTCCAGTGGCATGGCGGCGATCAGCGCCACAGTGCTTGCGTTCGTCGGTGCGGGCGAGCGCATCGTGGCGGTGCGCAATTGCTATGGCGATGCCTACCGTTTGTTCGAGCGGCTGTTGCCGCGCCTCAACATCAAGGTCGACTATGTCGACGGCTCCGACCCGGATGCGGTCGCGGCGGCACTTCCCGGCGCCAAGCTGCTTTATCTGGAAAGCCCGACCTCGATGATGTTCGAGCTGCAGGACATCGCGCATCTGACACGGTTGGCCAAGGAACAGGGCATCGTCACCACGATCGACAATTCCTGGGCGACGCCGGTGTTCCAGAAGCCGATCACGCATGGCGTCGACCTGGTGCTGCATTCGGCCTCGAAATACCTTGGCGGCCACAGCGATACGGTCGCGGGCGTCGTGGCGGGTTCGGCTGCCCACATCAAGCACATCAACGAGCAGACCTATTCCTATCTCGGCGGCAAGCTGTCACCGTTCGAAGCGTGGCTTTTGCTGCGCGGCCTGCGCACGCTGCCGCTGCGCCTGCCGCACCACATGAAGAGCGGCCTGACCATCGCCGAACGGCTGAAGGCGCATGCCGCTGTCGAGCGGGTCAACCATCCCGTCTATTCGAACCACCCGGGCAAGGCGACGCTGGCCGGCTATGCCGGGCTGTTCTCCTTCGAGGTTACGGACGAGATTGACATCCCCGTCTTCGTCGACGCGCTGAAATATTTCCGCATCGGCGTCAGTTGGGGCGGGCATGAAAGCCTGGTCGTGCCGGCCAAGGCGTCGCTGGAGCAGACGCCGGGCCTGAATTCGATGGCGCGCTTCGGCGTCAGCCCCCGAACCATCCGCTTCAATGTCGGATTGGAGAGTGTCGAAGACCTGTGGGCGGATGTCGCCCAAGCCTTCGAAAAAGCCAGAAAATAACAAGCGGGTTCAAAATGGGAGTCTTGAACATGAAAAAACTGACCGTCATGCTTGCCACCGTTGCGGGACTGGCGATTTCCGCCGGAAATGCTGTGGCCGATTCGACCCTGAAAATGGTCGAAGTCATCACCAGCCCGCCACGCACCGAATTCCTGAAGAAGCAGATCGCCGAGTTCGAAACGGCCAATCCAGGCATCAAGGTCGAGCTGATCTCGCTGCCCTGGGGGCAGGCGTTCGAGAAATTCCTGACCATGGTGCAGGCCGGCGACACGCCCGACGTGGTCGAGATGCCGGAACGCTGGATGGGCCTCTATGCCAACAATGCCCAGCTCGAGGATCTCGGCCCGTATATGGCCAAATGGGACGACGCCAAGACGCTGGGCGACCGCGCCAAGCAGTTCGGCTCGACCGTCAACAACACCCAGTTCATGATCCCCTACGGCTACTATGTGAACGCGCTGTTCTGGAACAAGAAGCTGTTCAAGGAGGCAGGTCTGGACGGCCCGCCGGCCACGCTCGACGAGTTCGTCGCCGACTCCAAGAAAATCTCCGCCATTCCGGGCAAATACGGCTACTGCCTGCGCGGCGGGCCGGGTGCCTTCAACGGCATGCACATGTTCATGAACATCGCTCAGGGCAAGGGTGGCTACTTCAACGAGGACGGCACTTCGACGATCAACGAGGAGGGCTCGGTCAAGGGCCTGCAGATGCTGGCCGATATGTACAAGGACGGCCTGGCGCCGAAGGATGCGGTGAGCTGGGGTTTCAACGAAACGGTCACCGGCTTCTATTCCGGCACCTGCGCTATGCTCAACCAGGATCCGGACGCGCTGCTCGGCATCGCCGACAAGATGAGCGCCGACGATTTCGCGGTAGCGCCATTGCCGGTCGGGCCGAGCGGCAAATCCTATCCGACACTCGGCTATGCCGGTTGGGCCATGTTCGCCAACTCGCAGCACAAGGACGACGCCTGGAAGCTGATGGCGACCCTTTTGTCGCCGAAGGACAATCTGGAATGGGCCAAGGAAGTCGGCGTCGTCCCGATCCACAACGGTGCCGACCAGGATCCCCATTTCAAGACCGAGCAGTTCAAGGGCTGGTTCACAGAGCTCAGCGACAGCTCCAAATATGAAATGGTCACCCCGCCGACGCATCTGGAGAACCTCGGCAATTTCGTCGACCAGGTGGCGATCAAGAATTTTCAGGAAGTGCTGCTTGGCCAGAAGACGGCCAAGGACGTCGCCGACCAGTGGGCTGCCTTCCTGACCAAGGAACAGCAGGACTGGATGGCGAAGAACAAGAAATAAGCGCGTTCTTTCCTTCTCCCGTTCACGGGGAGAAGGTGTCACGAAGTGACGGATGAGGGGCGGCGGTAGTTTTGCCTACTTTGCGCTGCCCCTCATCTGCCTGCCCATCCTTCGCAGCCGCTGCGCTGCAGCTTCGGAGGGTGAACCGGCACTTCTCCCCGCTCATTGTCCATCCGCTGCTCCAGGGAGCCGATCCTCACCCAATGACCTATGCCGTGTCCGAAATACGATCCGTCGGCAAGCCTCGAAAGAAGCGGCTGTCGCATGCCGCTATCGAGCCATGGCTCTATCTCAGCCCGGCGATCATCCTGCTGGTCGTGGTGCTTCTGGTGCCGCTGGTCATCGGCATCAGCTACTCCTTCCGCAAGTTCTCCGCCTTCAAGTCCGAATATGTCGGGCTCGGCCAGTATCAGGCGATGCTGTCGGATCAGGTGCTGGGCCAGGCGCTGGTCAACACGTTGTGGTGGACGGTCGCCAGCCTTTTCTTCCAGTTCTTCCTCGGCCTTGGCCTGGCGCTTCTGCTCGACAAGCCGTTTCGCGGCCGCAAGGCTGTACAAGCCCTGGTGTTCCTGCCCTGGGCGGTGCCGTCCTTCCTGTCGGGCCTGACTTGGGCCTGGCTGTTCAATCCGATCATCGGCCCGCTGCCGCACTGGCTGTTTGCATTGGGTCTGAAGGCCGAGCCGACCAATGTGCTGTCCGATCCGTCAACCGCCATGTGGGGGCCGATCGTCGCCAATATCTGGTTCGGCATTCCGTTCTTCGCCATCACGCTCCTGGCGGCGCTGAAGTCGATCCCGTCGGAACTGCATGAGGCTGCGGCCATCGATGGAGCCTCGCCCTGGCAGCGCTTCACCAAGGTGACGCTGCCGTTTCTGGCGCCGACCATCGCCATCACCGTGATGTTGCGCACCATCTGGATCGCCACCTTCGCCGACCTGATCTTCGTCATGACCGAAGGCGGACCGGCCGGCTCGACCAACACTGTGCCGGTCTACATCTATGTCAGCGCCTTCAAATCGCTGGACAAGGGCTATGCCTCGGCGGTGGCCGTGCTGCTATTGGTCCTGCTCATTGCCTATGCGATTGCGCTGATCGGTATCCGCCGCACCCTGGTGAGGCACGTCTGATGATCGCAGGACGCACAGCCTCGCAGCGCTTCTTCGGCGGCATCGGCCTCTACGCGGCAATCGCGGCTTACGTGCTCTTTGCCTTGTTCCCGATCTACTGGACGCTGAAGATCTCGGTCACGCCGGAGCGGCTGCTTTATTCCGAAGGCATCACCTTCTGGCCGTCGCACATGACGCTGCAGAACTTCGTCACCGTGCTCGAGGCCACCGATTTCCCCCGCTATTTCCTCAACAGCGTCATCGTCTCGGTATCGACGGCGGCACTGGTGACAATCATCGCCACGCTTGCCGGTTATGCCATGTCGCGCTTCACCTTTCGCGGCAAGGCAGCACTGGCGCTGATGTTGCTTTTGACCCAGACCTTTCCGCTGGTGATGGTCATTCCGCCGATCTACCGCGTGATGGGTCAGATCGGACTGATCAACAGCCTGACCGGGCTGATCATCATCTACACCGCCTTCAACACGGCTTTTGCCACCTTCCTCATGCAGTCCTTTTTCGACGGCATCCCCAAGGATCTGGAGGAAGCGGCGATGATCGACGGCTGCACGCGTGCGCAGGCGATGCGCAAGGTGATTGTACCGCTGACGCTGCCGGGCATGGGCGCGACGCTCGGTTTCGTCTTCACCGCCGCCTGGAGCGAGCTTCTGTTCGCGCTAATGCTGATTTCCAGCGACGACCAGAAGACCTTCGCCGTCGGCTTGCTCACCTTCATCGGCAAGTTCGCCGTCGATTGGGGACAGATGATGGCGGCATCCATCCTGGCGTTGATCCCGGTCTGCATCTTCTTCGCCTTCCTGCAACGCTATCTCGTCACCGGCCTGACCGCCGGCGCCGTCAAAGGATAGATCGATGGCCTCTGTTACGCTCGATAAGGTCCGCAAGGATTATGGCGCCGTCCGCGTCCTGCACGCGGTCGACCTTGAAATCGCCGATGGCGAGTTCGTCGTCCTGGTCGGCCCGTCGGGCTGCGGCAAGTCCACGCTTTTGCGCATGATCGCCGGGCTGGAGGAGGCTTCCGGCGGCGAGATCCGCATTGGCGAGCGGCTGGTCAATGACGTAGCACCCAAGGACCGCGACATCGCCATGGTGTTCCAGTCCTACGCGCTTTATCCGCATATGGACGTGTCGAAGAACATGGGCTTCAGCCTGCTCCTGAAGAAGGCGGAGAAGGCGACGATCGACTCCAGGGTGGACGGCGCCGCCAAGCGGCTCGGGCTCGATACCTTCCTGCAGCGCCTGCCGCGGCAATTGTCCGGCGGCCAGCGCCAGCGCGTCGCCATGGGCCGGGCGATCGTGCGCGACCCCAAGGTCTTCCTGTTCGACGAGCCGCTGTCGAACCTCGACGCCAAGCTGCGCGTCCATATGCGCGCCGAGATCAAGGCGCTGCACCAGCAACTGAAGACGACATCGGTCTATGTCACGCACGACCAGATCGAGGCGATGACCATGGCCGACCGGATCGTCGTCATGCATGACGGGCTGATCCAGCAGGTCGGCGCGCCGCTCGATCTCTACGACCGGCCGGCCAACATGTTCGTTGCAGGTTTCATCGGTTCGCCCGGCATGAATTTTCTGCCGGCGACGGTTCGCAAGGGCGCTACGTTGGAGGCCGTACTGGCCGACGGCCAGGCGCTGCGGCTGCCGGAAGACTTGCCACTGACCCACGGTGACGCCATCACCGTCGGTTTGCGGCCCGAGCATATCAAGCTGGCGGACGACGGTGCGTTGAAGGGCGAGGTGGGTGTGGTCGAGCCGCTCGGCCTTTCGACGCAGTTCTACGTCAAGCTAGCCAGCCAGCAGCTGTGCGTCTTTGCCATGGGCCGTGCCGGCGTCAAGTCCGGCGACGTGGTGCGGTTGGCGGCCGAACCGGACCAGCTGCATCTGTTCGATGCGAAAAGCGGCGAGCGCATCGGCTGAGGGGACGCAGCCGGGTCGGATGCGGGCAGCCGGATCAGGCGCCGCTATCGGGCGGGACATACACGGTAACGCTACATTTCAATTGGATAAAATAGCGGAACGTCCAAGAGACATTTCCGGAACCTAACAGGATCGCTCGGACCTTTGCGTCTAGGGCGCAAGACCTTAGTCCCGCCGTCTTCTCAAAAGAACGGAGGTCATTTCGCCGCGAACTAGGCCACCGTCGGAGTTAGTCAACACCGACGGTGGCCCCTGCAATATGGGCGAGTGGGTTGTGTGCGGATATGGTGTGATCGCGGAAGGCGATTGTAGACCGCTAACCGCGAGGGCTTCTTTTGGACAGCGGCGAGCTGTCCAACGGGTTTTCAGCCGATTTGGCCGATCGCCGCTCCTTCAGCCACAGGGACTTCTTTCTCCTTGCCAGGTTCTCGTCTCGAACGCTGTCTTCGGCGGTCACTCCGCCATGCATCGCGGCAATCACGTAGTCGGCTCTGTTGGTTCGAAAGTCGCCTTTTTGTACGGACATCGTTTTCTCCCAGTGCGAGGCATTTCCCCCCTTTTTGCCTGACGCTGAAACTAACTACTTATCCGTGGTGCAAGTCTACCAATTGGCGATTGTATTAAAACGATACACTCAGATGGTGCGATCGCACGAGAGGAGCCCATCCTGGCGAGGCTTCTTCATTGACCCTGTTGTGATCCTTGCGGGGGTGCCGCGGCGGGAGGTGTCGGAGCCTGCGGTGCGGGTTCCGTGGAAGGCGTGGCGGGGCTGTCAGGCTGAGGTGCAGGCGGTGCGGCCTCTTCCTCAGTCAGAACCTGGTCAGTCCTGGCCTTGATCTCATCGGCCGTCTGCTGGCTTATCAGCCCGTTGCTGACGGCAAAGCCAGCAGCCAGAGCGACAAGGGCTGCAATGATTGCAGCTTTCAACTTCTTCGACATCCATAGGCGCCTTATTCGTGACACCCAACCCACGGCCAAGGGTGCCGCAACCATGGCTAAGGGTCAATCCTTTGGCTGGAGTCTCTGCTCGGATGCAACGAAATCAACTGTTACAAACGAAAAACGCCGCCCATTGGGCGGCGTTTCGGCATTGCGGCGGGAAACCCGGCTTACTTGATCTTGGTTTCCTTGAACTCGCCGTGCTTCTTGGCGACCGGGTCGTACTTGCGGAACGACAGCTTGTCGGTCTTGGTGCGGCTGTTCTTGCTGGTCACGTAGAAGAAACCGGTGTCGGCGGTCGACAGAAGCTTGATCTTGATGTTTGCGGCTTTGGCCATGATATCAGTCCGTTTGTTCGTGGGGTTTTGGCCGCTGGAGCACGGGGAAACACCCGGACGCGGGAAACTTGGCGCGACACATAAAGAACGCGCCCGGAAAGTCAAGCCCGGTAGGCCTTGTGCGACCCACCAGAGCCGGCTCGGGAGCGGAAATCATGCGGTTTCCGTCGCCGATGCCGCAACCTTCTTCCAGTCTCCGGTCGTGTTCCACCAGCGATTCGGATTGGCGCGGTCGTCCAGCCCCTTGGAACGGCTGGCGAGAATCGGCTGAATGCGGATCACCGGTTCCTGGTAGGAGTGCGCCTGGAAAATCGCCTCGACGACGCGGGCGGCCAGCGCCTGGTCGTCCGGCAGTTCGAAGGAAACCTCGACCGTGCCGGGGCGCCGCCGCAATTCGGTTTCGGCGCCGGCGGCCGCACCGTCAAGCGGCCTGTAGCGTTCGATGCCGTGCGCCGACTGATAGGCATTGCGGTCATATTTGCCCATGGCCAGCGGCGCGATCGCCACCACGGCATCCATGATGCGGTCGACGTCGGCGGCCGGAGCCTGGAAGGTCACGAGCAGAAGCAGTGTCATTCGTAGCGATGTGGTTTCAAAGCCGCTGTCGATCATGGAAGTGTCCTCAAGTGTTTTGGGACACCTTTTTAGCCCTGTGCTCCTGACACGGTTCTGTCAGCAGCCTGTCACCGTGCCGTGCCAAATGCATGGCAGGCCGCAGTCGCGCTACAGCAGGATCTTGCGAACCAACCTGACGGCGACCAAAGCGATATAGGCGGCGAAGAACAGGCCGAGCGACCAGCCGAAGCCGGACGGGCCGAACGCATCCATGCCGATGCCGATCGCCTGCGGCCCGAGCACCATGCCGACGCCGTAGCACAGCACGAAGGCGGCATTGGCCGACGCCAGTTCATGGCCGGAAAGCTGCGAGCCGAGATGGGCAAGGCCGATCGTGTACATGGCAGCGACGACGCCGCCCCAGACGAACAGAAGCGCGGCCATCAAATGCCAATTCTGGGCGAAGAAGGGCATGAACACGGTGCCGATAAGACCGACCGTCGCGCAGGCAATCAGCAGGTAGCGGCGATCGCTGACGCGGTCGCTGATCATGCCGATCGGGATCTGCAACAACACATTGCCGAGGCCGATCATGGTCAGCAGAAGGGCCGCATCGGCCTCGGAATAGCCGATTCGGCTGCCGTAGATCGGGAACAGCGCAAAGCCGCCGGTTTCCACCGCGCCGAACACCAGCACGGCAGCGGTCGCCGACGGCACCAGCCAGATGTAGCGCAGGAAATTGCTGGTTTCGCCATCCGAGGCGATCGACGGGCTCTCGTTGCGTGCTGCCAGCACGGGTATGGCCGCCAGCGTCACCAACGCGATGATGACGCCGAACGGCCTGAAGCCGGAACTGCCGAGATGAGCGAACAGCCACGGTCCGGCGGCAAAGCCGAGCGACAGGACAGTGGCGTAGATGCCAAGGACAAGGCCGCGCCGGTGCGGCGGCGCCGAGGTGCTGATCCAGAATTCAGACAGGATGAACAGCACCGTCAGCGCAATGTGCAGCACGATGCGCAGTGGAAACCACATCCAGAAATCGGGTGCGAAATGGAAGCCGACAAAGGCCAGCGCGCCGGCGGCGATCATGGCGATCATGGTCCAGGCAACGCCGAAGCGCATGGCGAGCGGGGTCGCCAGCGGCGCACCGGCGATCGAGGCGAGGCCGGCGACGGCGGTGTTGAGGCCGATCATCGAAGCCGAGTGGCCGCGTGTTTCAAGGATGACGCTGAGCAGCGGCATGCCGAGGCCGATGGCGATGCCGACGACGCTGATCGACGAGATCGCCGCCACCATCGGCAGCCAGTGTACGCGCTCGTCGCCCTTTGGTTGGGTATCGACCGTCATGGATGCTGAATACTCTGTCTGTTTGATCTTACGCAATTCGGACGGAAAACCGCGTCACACTTTCCTGGAATTGCTCTAGAGAAGTTCGCGGATGAAGCGCCTGCGGACCAGCCGGTAGAAGGGCACGGGACCGCCTGGACGCAACAGCGGATCATGGGCGAGGCGCTTTTCCAACTCGTCCAGGATCATTCGGGTGATGTCGGGTATGTCGGCTTCCCTGGCCTTGGCAAGCGGCAGCCAGACCAGCTCTTCCAGTTCGTTGGTCGGACCGCCACCGGGCAGCTCGACCGCGACGTCGTCACGCCAGGCGCTGAAGAAACGGGTGTCGAAGCGGCGCACCCGGTTGGGCGGCGTGATGGCGCGCGCGACGAAGCGCAGCATGTCGAGAGAGGGTTGCACGCCGTGTTCGGCAAAGCCTTGCCAGTCGGATCTGGGGGTTGCGAAAGCACCCTTGCGGCCGATCAGCAGCCCGGCTTCCTCATAGGTCTCTCGGATGGCCGACAGGGCGATGGCGCGGGCTCGTGCGGCGCTTGTGCGCCCCGGCCCGGCGATCAGCTTGGCTTCCTGCTTCGGGTGCAGGGCGGCGACGACCGGTATGCGGCTATCGGCCGGATCGGTGCGGCCGCCGGGAAAGACGAACTTGCCCGGCATGAAGGCGTGGCCGGCATGGCGGCGACCCATCAGAACCAGTACGTCGTCGTCCTTGCGGTCGAGCAGGATGAGGGTTGCCGCGTCGCGCGGGCGAATTGGCCGGCCGCTATGAGCGATCATGCTCCGCTCGATCCTGTCGACTTCCGCCTTGGTCATACCGTCCATGCGCAGGACCTAGCGGAAACTTCTGGCAAGCGAAAGTGGCCTTTCACGGTCGGTATGTTGCGCCAGGCAGCATTCTTGGCTGCGGCCTAGGCTCCGGGATGCGGCTCGATCACGTCGTGCTCGCCGCCGAAGCCGTGCATATAGAAGGCCCATTGCAGTCCGATGACGGCACCCTTGACCGGCTGCAGCAGCGCAACCGACAAAAGGATGGTCAGCGGCACCCAGATGGCGATGTGCTGCCATATGGACAAAGTCGACGTCGCCTCCACGCCCATGAAGGCGCCCAGCACGATGTGGCCGACGATGACGATGACGAGGTAGGCCGGCAGGTCGTCGGCCCGGTGGTGATGCAATTCCTCGCCGCAGACGCCGCATGTGTCGACGGTCTTGGTAAAAGCGCGAAACAGCTTGCCTTCGCCGCAATGCGGGCAGCGGCCGAGCAGGCCGCGCTTCATCGCCGTCCACAGCGGGCGTGCGGCCCGGCCCGAGTGATGTTCTCCGCCGAAAACCTGTTCTTCCATGGCTGTTGTCATCATCGTCTCCTGCCGCGCGAACCCGGTCGCGATTGCGACGCGCGGGCGCGGCCCTTGGCCTTGTGAAACGACCGCTTGGAGCCCGGCAGAGGCTTTGGGTCGGTCAACATCTCGAAGCGCATCGCGCCGGCCATCGGCGCCACCTCGATAAGCCGGACCTCGACGCGGTCCGCGAGTTGGTAGCCTTTGCCAGAGCGTTCTCCGAACAGGGAGCGAGCCGTTTCATCGTATATATAGTAATCGCCGCCCAGAGTTGACACCGGGATGAAACCATCCGCGCCGTACTGCGGCAATTGGACAAATAGTCCTGATTTGGTGACGCCGGAGATGCGGGCATCGAACCGGTCATCGACGCGTTCGGCGAGATAGGCGGCGATCAGACGGTCGACCGTGTCCCGCTCGGCCGCCATTGCGCGGCGTTCCGTGCCGGAGATCTGCACCGCGACATCTTCGAGCCGTGCCGCTTCGTCCTGCGTCAGCCCACCCGGACCCAGTCCGAGTGCGGCAATAAGTCCGCGATGCACGATCAAATCGGCATAGCGGCGGATCGGCGAGGTGAAATGGGCGTAGCGGCGGAGGTTGAGACCGAAATGGCCGATGTTCTTTGGCGAGTATTCGGCCTGGCTCTGCGAGCGCAGCACCACTTCGTTGACAAGGCCTTCATTGTCGGCGCCGCGCACGCGCTCCAAAATGCCGTTGAACTGGCTTGGCTGCATCTGCGCGCCGCGCGCCAGTGACAGGCCCAATGTCTGCAGGAACTCGCGCAGCGATTCCTGCTTGGCGAGCGACGGCGCGTCGTGGACGCGATAGACCAGCTCCTGCTTCTTCGCCTCCAGCGTCTCGGCCGCGGCGACATTGGCCTGGATCATGAATTCTTCGATGAGCTTGTGGGCATCGAGCCGCTCCGGCACGATGACGCGGTCGACGGTGCCGTCCGGCTTGAGTACGATCTTGCGCTCCGGCAGATCGAGTTCGAGCGGCTGGCGGCCATCGCGGCCGCGCTTCAGGATCGCATAGGCGTCCCACAGTGGCTTCAGCACGGTTTCGAGGATCGGGCCTGTCTTGTCGTCTGGCGCACCGTCGATCGCCGCCTGAGCCTGTTGGTAGGCGAGCTTTGCCGCCGACTTCATCATGACGCGATGGAAGGTGTGCCTGAGCTTGCGGCCCTCGGCCGAAAAGATCATGCGCACTGCCAATGCCGGCCGGTCCTGGCCCTCGCGCAGCGAGCAGAGATCGTTGGAGATGCGCTCGGGCAGCATCGGCACGACACGATCCGGGAAATAGACCGAGTTGCCGCGCTTCAGCGCTTCGCGGTCGAGTGCAGTGCCATAGCGCACATAGGCGGCGACGTCGGCGATCGCCACGGTGGCAACCACGCCGCCGGGGTTCTTCTCGTCGAGATCCGGCGTGGCGAAGACGGCGTCGTCATGGTCCTTGGCGTCGGCCGGATCGATGGTGATCAGCGGCAGGTCGCGCCAATCCTCGCGGTGATCCAGCGTCGCCGGCTTGATCGCTTCGGATTCTGCGATGACGTCGGCCGGGAAGATATGCGGAATGTCGTGCGCATGGATGGCGATCATAGAGACCGCCTTTTCGCTGGTCAGAGAGCCCAGCACGTTGAGCACCTTGGCTCTCGGCAAGCCGAAACGGGAGGCTCGCGCCGGCTCGACCTCGACCAGGTCGCCATTCTTGGCGCCGTTCTGGAATTCCTTGTCGACGATCAGTTCGGGCTGGCGCCGTTCCACCGGTTCGATACGGAAGGTGCCGTCCTGCAGGATGCGAAAGATACCGAGCACGGCATCGGTGCGCTTTTCGAAAATCTTCACCACCCGCCCGGTGTAGGCGGGGCCGCCCAGGGCGACGTTCGTGTCGTCGGCGGGAAAGGTCTTGGCCAGCACGCGGTCGCCAATGCCGGGCGCCGGTCCACTGCCACTGCGCGACAGGCGGATGGAAACGATGGGCGGCGGCCCATTGGCTGTGTGTTCGGTTGGGCGCGCCAAGAGCACGCCATCGGCATCGCGGTCGAAAATATCGAGGACCGTGACATGGGGCAGGGCACCGACGCGGGCCAGCCCCTTGCGCTCCTTGGTGAGGACGCCTTCGTCCTGCAGGTCGCGCAAAATATCCTTCAGCCAGATGCGGTCGTCGCCGCGCAGCGCGAACGCCTTCGCGATGTCGCGCTTGCCGGCGCGATCGGGATTTTCGGCAATGTAGCGCAGGATTTCGTCACGCGACGGCCGATAGTCGTCCTTGACCTTGGCCCTGGTGTCGGCGGTGCGCGGATCGCCGTGGGTTCTGCCGGTGATCTTGCGCGCCACGCTGTCCTACCCTTTTTTCTTCGCGGCCGGCTTCTTCGCAGCCGGCTTCTTGGCGGCTACTTTCTTGGTTGCCGGAGCTTTGGCCGCGGCCGCCTTGCGGAACGGCTTCTTGCCGCCGCCGCCCTTGGCTTCCTTCTCGGCAATCAGCGCCAGCGCATCCTCCATCGTCACCGACTGGGGATCCTTGCCCTTGGGCAGCGTAGCATTGACCTTGCCGAAATTCACGTAAGGCCCGTATTTGCCGTCGCGCACGACGATCTTGCCGCCGCCATCGGGGTGGTCGCCGAGCTCCTTGAGCGCAGCGGCCGTGCCGCCATTGCGGCCACCCTTGCCCTTCAGCTGCTTCTCGGCGATCACCGACACGGCGCGGTTGAGGCCGATCGAGAACACGTCCTCGATGCTTTCGAGATTGGCATAGGTGCCGTCATGCAGCACGAACGGACCGTAACGGCCGAGCCCGGCCGAGATCATCTTGGCCGTTTCCGGATGCTGGCCGACATCGCGCGGCAGCGACAGCAGCGCCAGCGCCTTTTCGTGGTCGATCGACTCTGCCGTCCAGCCCTTGGGCAGGCTGGAGCGCTTGGCTTCCTTGCC
>NZ_RZPI01000359.1:0-5672 GCF_003998715.1 Mesorhizobium sp. M7A.F.Ca.CA.002.15.2.1 | reverse complement strand
CTGGTCATCAATTCGATGTCCAAGAGCCACGGCATGACCGGTTGGCGCATGGGCTGGCTGACGGGACCGGAGCAGATGATCACGCTCATGATCAATCTCAATCTGGTGACGACCTACGGCCTGCCGGCCTTCATCTCGATCGCTTGTTCCGAGGCGCTGGAGAACCGTTACGGCGTCAAGGAGATCGCCGAACGCTACGCGGCACGCCGCACCGTCTTGCTCGACGCCGTGCGGGGCATGAACGATGTCACCGTGCGCGGTTCGGAGGGCGGCATGTATGTCATGCTCGACATCTCGGCCGTCGAGCCGGACGACGAGAAATTCGCCTGGGCCCTGCTCGACAAGGAAAAGGTTGGCGTGATGCCCGGCTCCAGCTTCGGCGAGGCGGCCGCCGGCCACATTCGCATCAGCCTCTGCCAGCCCGAACCCGTGCTGCAGGAAGCTGCACTTCGTCTGCGCCGCTTTGCTTCCAGCTACCGTTGCGAGGCAGCATGATCGCCAAGGCAGTTCCCGCCAAAGCAAGAGCGGTCATCATCGGCGGCGGCGTTTCCGGCTGCTCGGTCGCCTATCACCTGGCCAAGCTCGGCTGGACCGATATCGTGCTTCTCGAACGCAAGCAGCTGACGTCGGGCACGACATGGCATGCCGCCGGCCTGATCGGCCAGCTGCGCGGTTCGCAGAACATGACGCGGCTGGCGAAATATTCCGCCGACCTCTACGTCAAGCTGGAAGCAGAGACCGAAGTCGGCACCGGCATGCGCCAGGTCGGTTCGATCACCGTGGCGCTGACCGAGGAGCGCAAGCACGAGATCTACAGGCAAGCGTCGCTGGCGCGTGCCTTCGATGTCGACGTGCGCGAGATTTCGCCCAGGGAAGTCAGCGAGATGTACCCGCATCTCAATGTTTCCGATGTCGTCGGCGCCGTGCATCTGCCGCTCGACGGCCAGTGCGACCCCGCCAACATCGCCATGGCACTGGCCAAGGGCGCGCGCCAGCGCGGTGCGACCATCGTCGAGAACGTCAAGGTCACCAAGGTCCACAGCAAGGCCGGCCGCGTCACGGGCGTGTCCTGGACACAAGGCGAAGAGCAAGGCACGATCGAGGCCGACATCGTCGTCAACTGCGCCGGCATGTGGGCGCGCGAACTGGGAGCGCAGAACGGCGTCACCATCCCGCTGCACGCCTGCGAGCATTTTTACCTCGTCACCGAGCCGATCCCCGGCCTCACCCGCCTGCCGGTGCTGCGTGTGCCCGACGAGTGTGCCTACTACAAGGAGGACGCCGGCAAGATGATGCTGGGCGCTTTCGAGCCGGTGGCAAAGCCCTGGGGCATGGACGGCATCCGTGAAGATTTCTGCTTCGACCAACTGCCGGAGGATATGGAGCATTTCGAGCCGATCCTCGAAATGGGCGTCAACCGCATGCCGATGCTGGCGACCGCCGGCATCCACACCTTCTTCAATGGTCCCGAGAGTTTTACGCCCGACGACCGCTACTATCTCGGCGAGGCGCCGGAACTGTCCGGCTACTGGATGGCGACCGGCTACAATTCGATCGGCATCGTCTCCTCCGGTGGCGCCGGCATGGCGCTGGCGCAGTGGATCAATGACGGCGAAGCCCCCTTCGACCTGTGGGAAGTAGACATCCGCCGCGCCCAGCCGTTCCAGAAGAACCGCCGCTATTTGAAGGAGCGCGTCTCTGAAACGCTTGGTCTGCTCTATGCCGATCATTTCCCCTATCGTCAGATGGCGACGTCGCGCAATGTCAGGCGCTCGCCGCTGCACGAGCATCTGAAGGCGCGCGGCGCTGTCTTCGGCGAAGTCGCCGGCTGGGAGCGCGCCAACTGGTTCGCCCGCGAGGGCCAGGAGCGCGAATACCGCTATTCCTGGAAGCGCCAGAACTGGTTCGACAATCAGCGCAAGGAACACCTTGCGGTCAGGAATGGCGTCGGCCTGTTCGACATGACCTCGTTCGGCAAGATCCGTGTCGAGGGCCGCGACGCCTGTGCTTTCCTGCAAAGACTATGCGCCAACGACATGGATGTCGCGCCGGGCAAGATCGTCTACACCCAGATGCTCAACCAGCGCGGCGGCATCGAGAGTGACCTGACGGTCTCGCGGTTGTCCGAGACGGCGTTCTTCCTCGTCGTCCCAGGCGCCACGCTGCAGCGCGATCTGGCTTGGCTGCGCAAGCACGTCGCCGACGAGTTCGTCGTCGTCACCGACGTAACGGCGGCCGAAAGCGTGCTCTGCCTGATGGGCCCGGACGCGAGAAAGCTGATCCAGAAGGTCAGCCCGAACGATTTCTCCAATGAGAAAAATCCGTTCGGCACGTATCAGGAGATCGAAATCGGCATGGGCCTGGCTCGCGCCCACCGCGTCACCTATGTCGGCGAACTCGGCTGGGAGCTCTATGTCTCGACCGACCAGGCGGCCCATGTCTTCGAGGTGGTCGAGGAGGCAGGTGTGGATGTCGGCCTGAAACTCTGCGGCCTGCACACGCTGGATTCCTGCCGCATCGAAAAAGCGTTCCGGCATTTCGGCCATGACATCACCGACGAGGACAATGTGCTGGAAGCCGGCCTCGGCTTCGCGGTGAAGACCGCCAAGGGCGACTTCATCGGCCGTGACGCGGTGCTGCGCAAGAAGGAAGCCGGCCTGTCACGCCGGCTCGTACAGTTCCGGCTGAAGGATCCGGAACCCCTGCTCTTCCATAACGAGGCGATCCTGCGCGACGGTAAGATCGTTGGTCCGATAACGTCTGGCAATTACGGCCATCACCTCGGCGGCGCCGTCGGGCTGGGCTATGTGCCTTGCGAGGGCGAGAGCGAGGCGGATGTGCTGGCGTCGTCCTATGAGATCGAAATCGCCGGCGAGCGTTTTGCGGCGGAAGCCTCGCTGAAGCCGATGTACGATCCGAAATCGGAGCGGACGAGGATGTAGTGCCTTCTCGCCTCCCCCTTTGTGGGGGGGAAGGAAGGGAAAGTCGCCCTCTCAAAACCTTTCCAGCTTCCCTCGCACCTTCGCCAGAAACGCCGCCCTTGTCGCCGGCGTCGAGGCATCCATCAAATAGTGCGCCAGGAAAAACGTCCGGCAGCGCGTGGCGCACAGCGCCCGCATGCCGCGCAGCAGGGTCTTGCGTCCCGGCTGGCCGACGACGACGCTCCACCAGGTCGGCGCGCCGCAGGTGGTGATGACGCCGACCTTGGTTACATGCGTCATCAGCGACTTGATCCGTCCCTTGCCGGTCGGCAGCTTGAAGGCGACGTCCGTCGCCCACACCCGGTCGAGCCAGCCCTTCAGCATCGCCGGCAGTCCGTACCACCAGGTCGGATAGACGAACAGGATCGCTTCGGCCCAGTTGAGCAGTTCGAAATGCGGCTTCAGTGCCGGGTCCTGCGGCGCCTGGTCATTGTAGGAGCGCCGCTCGTCGCAGCCCATCACCGGGTCGAATTTCTCCGCATAGAGGTCGAGCAGCCGCACCTCCCAGCCTCGTCGCATCAGCACGTCGATGGCAGTGTCGCGGATGGCGGCGCAAAAGCTCTCGGGTACCGGATGGCAGTAGACCACCAGTGCGCGCATCAGAACTCATCCATGCGGGCCGCGACCTTGGTCGTGAAAGCCTTGCGCGAGCCGTCGGTAGACAGGTTCATCGCGTAGTGCGCGAGGTAGGTCACCGGCGCGCCCGGTTTGACGGTGGCGCGCAGCATCCGCTTGATCAGCCTGCGCGGCGGATCGCCCATCAGCAGGGCGCGGAACCGGCTGCCGCCGTAGGTGGTCACCGCCGCAACCTTGCGAATGTTGTGCAGCGACGGCTGCGCCTTGCCGTCGACCAATTTGAACGACACGCCGGGCAAGAACACGCGATCGAAAAAGCCTTTCAGGATCGCTGGAAAGCCATAGTTCCAGACGGGATAGGAAAGCACCAGCGCATCGGCGCGCAGCAGGCGCTCGACATAAGGCGCGACAGCGTCGGCGGGGCCACGTGGGTTGTGGTAGTCCAGCCGCTCCTGGCGCGTCAGTCGCGGATCGAAACCCTCGGCATAGAGATCGCAGTCGTCGACCGTATGGCCCGCCGCCGTCAGGCGCTCGACGATCATCCGGTGCAGGCCGGCATTGAAGCTGGTCTCGACCGGATGGGCGTAGAGGACGAGGATGTTCATCATCCTACCTTCTGCAGCCCCCTGAACAAAAAAGTCCGCCCGGAACGGTAGTCGTAGTCCGGGTTCTCCCAGGCGATCATCTTGCCGGGGTTGAGGAGCCCTTGCGGATCGGTCTGGCGCTTGAAGGCGAGTTGCACCGCGTCGGTCTGCTTCATGCCGCCCTCTTCCAGCGTGTAGCGATGCGGGTTGAAGATCGGGCAACCGTTCGCTTCATGCAGGCGCACGATCTCGTCGAGCCGCGCTTCGGTCGTGAACTTGACCAGCGGCAGGCCGAAGCAGGTAATGTTGCCGTCCAGCCGCACGAATTCGAGATGCGAGAAAACCTCGCCCGGAAACATCGCATCCATCTTCTCGACAAGCGCCAGCTGGTTGGGAAAGGGATAGAGCGACTGCAGATAGGTGATCGAAGGGTCGACGCGCAGCGCCCTCAGCGTGGTGTGGTTCCAAGCCAATTCATAGGCCGGCGGCAGGCCTTTTTTCTCATCCGGCGTCGCCGTGGCCGCATTGTAGATCACCTCGCCGCCGGCACGCCGGGTGAAGGCAAGAAAAGCGTCCAGCCCGGGCTGCGCCACCATGACGACGCAAATGCTCTGCCCGTCGCTCAGGAATTTCTGGTGCCGCTTGAAATAGAGCTGCGGCACGGGTGCCGCTATCGGCGTGATCAGCTTGGTCAGGATGCCATCCTGACAGGCCAGCGCATTGCCATAGCGGGCCGCATCCATGAAAGCGTCGAAGCCGACAATGACGTCGATCCAGTCATACGCCGCGGTCAGCGGCATCTCGACTTCCGATATGATGCCGTTGGTGCCGTAGGCATGGGTCACCTTGTGCAGATCCGCGCCGGTGAGCTCGAGCGCTTTCGGCTCGGCCTCCATGGTCACCACGCGCAGCCGAAGCACATTGCCGAAATCGCGCAACCCGCCGAAATTGATCGAGCCGATGCCGCCCGAACCGCCGGCGATGAAGCCGCCAATCGAGGCTGTGTTGTAGGTGGAGGGCGATAGCCGCAGTTCCTGCCCGGAATGCGCCCGCGTTGCCTTGTCGATATCGGCCAGGATCGCCCCCGGCCCGGTCACGACGCGACCCGGAGCGATCGACTTGATCTCGTTCATCTCGGCAAGGTTGAGCACGACGCCGCCGGAGAGCGGCATCGCCTGGCCGTAATTACCGGTGCCGCTGCCGCGCGGTGTCACCGGCACGCCATGACGATGACTGGCGGCAAGCACGCGGATCAGTTCGGCCTCGTTCTTCGGCGTCACGATCAGGTCGCCGGTGACATGGTCGAGCTGCTGCTTCAGCACCGGGCTGTACCAGTAGAAGTCACGGCTCTTCTGCTGGACGATGGCCGGATTGTCGTCGACCTTCAGGCCTTCGAGATCGCGTTTGAGCGCCGAAACATCCATCATTCCACCATCAGTTCGTCGAGTTCGGCATAATCTGGCAATTGGCGGTCGATCGCCTTGCCGCCGCGCACCACGATGCGATCCGATTCGGGCCGCGACAGCAATTC
>NZ_RZPI01000358.1:0-5685 GCF_003998715.1 Mesorhizobium sp. M7A.F.Ca.CA.002.15.2.1 | reverse complement strand
GATCATCGATCTCGAGCCCATGTTCGCAGGCAACGAGGCGGCCAAGCGAAAGCTCGCCCAGGAACTGCGCAAGGCCTGCACGGAAGTCGGCTTCCTCTATATCAAGAACCATCACGTTCCGAAGGAGGTCATCGATGCCGCGTTTGGGGTGGCGGAGGTGTATTTCGCCGAATCCGACGACGTGAAGATGGAGAATCACGTTTCCAATTCAAAGAATAATCGCGGTTATGCGGCAATATTGGAAGAGAATACGGATCCGACCGCGCGCGGAGACCTGCACGAATCGTATGATATTGCGCTGGATGTGCCAGCCGACGATCCGGACGTGAAGGCCGGCAAAGTACTCTACGGTCCCAACCAGTGGCCAGCGGGCAGGCCGGAATTCCGAACGGCACTGGAAGCCTACCATGCCGAGATGCTGACGCTGAGTGGCCACCTGCTCCATGCCTTTGCTCTGGCTCTTGGGTTGGAGGAGACATATTTCGACCTGCTGGTCGGCAAGCCGCTCGCAACTTTGCGGGTGCTCCACTATCCACCGCAGTTTGGCGAGATCGATGACCGCCAGATCGGAATTGGGGCGCATTCGGACTATGAGTGCTTCACGATCCTGGCCCAGAAGGATGGTATTTCAGCCTTGCAGGTACTGAATGCAACTGGCGAGTGGATTGCGGCCGATCCCGTCCCCGGCTGCTTCGTCGTCAATGTGGGAGATCAGATGGCGCGTTGGACCAATGACCTTTTCGCCTCGACCGTCCACCGCGCGGTGAATCGTTCCGGCAAAGAACGCTATTCGATCCCGTTCTTCTTCGGTCCAAACTATGATGCCGTGATCGAGGTGCTTCCCAGTTGCATTGATGAGGATCATCCTGCGAAGTACCCTCCGATCACGTCGGGCGAATACGTCAACGGCCGCTTCAAGGCGACATTTGCGCACTATGCC
Source organism: Mesorhizobium sp. M7A.F.Ca.CA.002.15.2.1 (assembly GCF_003998715.1). Taxonomy (NCBI): domain Bacteria; kingdom Pseudomonadati; phylum Pseudomonadota; class Alphaproteobacteria; order Hyphomicrobiales; family Phyllobacteriaceae; genus Mesorhizobium; species Mesorhizobium sp. M7A.F.Ca.CA.002.15.2.1. The sequence goes on along the minus strand of NZ_RZPI01000358.1, from coordinate 4,745 downwards.
GCGCAAAGCGAGGCCGGCGCCGAAACCGCGGCTTAAGCGGATAATCCTGTCATGCGCGGCCGCTCCTGTGGCCGCGCGTCGCATACCCGCCGTCCGTTGACCGAGATCAATATGATAGCACCCTCGATGGGTAGCGTCGGGTTAACTGGTTAGCCATGGCGTCACCAGAAGAACCCATTTCGGTTTGACGGTGGATGTGGCTAATTTTTCGGCTTTGAGGGCTTGGTGGAGCGCGGTCTTGCCGATTTGGGCTTTGAGCAGCAACGGAGCAGAAAACCTGCATAAGGAAGTCACGGCTCGTCGTCCGGGTCAGCGGTTTTCGGATCGCGTGGCGGGCCTCGGTTTCGGCTATGGCCGCGGCAAGGCACAGCCAGTCGGCGATGCTGAGGGGGGTAATGTTTTCAGGGGGCATTTTGCCGGTGCCAAAATGGATGTCGCTCATGGTCTTACCCCTTGATGGTTGCGCGAGTGCTGAAGGTGAAAGTGTGGAGGGAGCACCACCGCCCGAAGCTGCGGCCTGGCCTCCCCACAAGGGGACCCTCAAGGGGTAGATCGGCCACCGCCCTTAAATCAGCTTCTCCAGCGTGATCGGCAGATCCCTGATCCTCTTTCCCGTCGCATGGAATACCGCGTTGGCAATCGCCGGCGCCACGCCGACAATGGCCAGTTCGCCAACGCCCTTGCCGCCGAGCACCGAGGAATGCAGGTCGGGGATGCCGACCGAGATCACCTCGATGTCGGGGATGTCGGCATTGGTCGGCACGAGGTAGTCGGCGAGGTTGTCATTGACGATGCGGCCGTGGCGGCGGTCGACGATGCCTTCTTCCAATAGCGCCTGGCCGATGCCCATGATGATGCCGCCCTTCCATTGGCTTTCGGCAAGTTTCGGGTTGTAGAGCCGGCCCGAATCCAGCGCCGACACCACACGCGATACACGCACCGTGCCGAAATCCTCGTCGACGCGCACTTCGATGAAATGCGCGCACCAGGAGTGGCGGGAATAGTCGCCCTCGGTGTGCGGCACCGACATGGCGATGGTGGTGTAGTTCTTGTAGCGATCATCTGGCGTCGAATTGGCCGGCATGGTGTCGCCGGTGGCTTCGATGTGGTCGCGGCCGACGCACTTGAGCAGTTCGGCGACGGAGACATCGGGGCCGTCGCCGCGCGGCGAAGCGATACGGCCATTGGCGACGACCAGCGTGTTGGCCTGCAGCGCGTGGAAGGGCGAGCGTGGATCGCTGATGGCGAGGCCCACCAACTGGTCGAGGGCCGAGGTTGCCGCCTTGTAGACCGCACCCGTCATCACGCCGGCCAGCCGCGAACCGCCGGTGACGCCGGCGCGCGGAAAGCGGGAGTCACCGAGCTTCACCACCACGTCGTCAGCTCGCACGCCGAGCGTTTCGGCGGCGGTCTGCGCCAGGATGGTGTAGGTGCCCTGGCCCATGTCGATCGAGGAGCTTTCGACCTCGACCGAACCATCGGCCAGGATGCGCACGAGCGCCTCGCCATAGGCGCGTCGCACCGGATAGGTGCCGGCGGCGACGCCCCAGCCGATCAACTGGTTGCCGTCGCGCATCGAGCGCGGTTCGGGTGTGCGCCTGGACCAGCCGAAGCGTTCGGCGCCTGCAGCAAAAGCCTCGCGCAACTGCCTGGTCGACCAGGCTTTTTTGGCATGTGGATCCTGCTCGGCATAGTTTCGGAGCCGGATCTCCAGCGGATCGATGCCGACCTCGTAGGCAAGCTCGTCGATGGCGCTTTCGATGCCGAAGGCTGAGGGGTTTTCGCCCGGCGCGCGCATGGCGCCCGGCACCACCGAATTGACCCGTACGACATTCTGCTTCGAGGAGAAATTCGGCGTTGTGTACATGATCGAGGTGACCGATCCGAGCGGCTCGACCCACATGCCGTCGATGGATGTTTCATTGACGCCGCGATGCACGATCGACTGGATCTTTCCCTGCACGTCGGCGCCGATCGTCACCGTCTGGCGCGTCGCCGCGCGGCCGCCATAGCCGGTAAAAGTCTGCGGCCGGGTCATCACCAGCCGCACCGGCCGGCCGAGCATTTTGGCCGCACAGGCGGCCACCGCGCCATGGCTGAGCGCCAGCGCCTTGGAGCCGAAGCCGCCGCCAATATAGGGCGACACCAGCCGCACGTTCTCGAACGGCACACCGAACCATTCGGCATAGGTGCGCGCCATGCCGTCCAGCCATTGGCTCGGCTCCCACACGGTGAGGTGGTCGCCCTCCCAGCGGGCGATCAGGCCATGCGGCTCCATCGGCGCCTGGTACTCGCGCGGCGTGTTGTAGGCGGCGCAGATGCGGACCGGCGCCGAGGCGAACGCACCTTGCGCGTCGCCCCATTCCTTGGTCATGGCATCGATCGCGATGCCATCGCCGGCTTTGGCGTCGCTGAGGTCGACGATGGCAGGCGTTTCCTCATAGCTGACCTTGACCAGTGCCGCCGCCGCGACCGCCCGCTCGAAGGTCTCGGCGACCACGGCGGCGACATGCTGACCCGAAAAGGTGATGTCGCGCGCGAGCGGGCAATACGGCTTGTCGGGCGGCGGCGTGCCGAACCAGTCCGCCGCGGTCCTCAGGCTGATGATGGTGTCCGGCGTCAGCACCTGCAGCACGCCGGGCGCCACCTCGGCGGCAGTGGTGTCGATCGCGCGCACCTTGCCCGATGCAATCGTGCTCTCGACCAGGACGGCGTAGGCGAGGCCTTCGAGCTGCTGCTCGACGGCGTATTTCGCCGCACCGGTGATCTTGGCCGGGCCGTCGATGCGCGACAGCCGGCCGCCGACGGCTTCGGCAAAAGCGCCGTCGGACGCATCCCCATGCCTGATGTTGTGAACGGTCATGCCGTCTCTCCCAATTTGCGGATGGCGCGGGCGACGACGCGCGGCGCCAGTTCGACCTTGTAGTGGTTGGCGCCATGGTCGACAGAGCCTTCGACGGCGAGCAGGCTGGCGGCGCGCACAGTGTCCGGCTCCAGCACCTTGCCCTTCAGCGCGTTTTCCACGGCCCGCGCACGCCACGGCTTGGTCGCGACGCCGCCAAGCGCGACGCGCAAATCGCGGATCGTTCGGCCGTCAGGTTCGAACTCAATGCCGACCGCCGCGCTCGCGGCGGCAAACTCATAGGATTGCCGGTCGCGGATCTTGAGATAAGTCGAACGCCGGGCAGGGGCCGAGCCGGGGATCTCGATCGCGGTGATCATCTCGCCCGGTTCGATCGCGTGTTCCCGATCCGGCGTGGTGCCGGGCAGCAGGAAAAAGTCGTCGACCGGGATGTGGCGCTCGCCCAGATGCACGATCGCATCGAAGGCGACCAGCGCCACGGCGAGGTCGCCCGGATACATGGCGATGCACGCGTCGCTGATGCCAAGCACCGCATGGCCACGGGTAACGCCGCCGATCGCCGAACAGCCAGAGCCGGGCTCACGCTTGTTGCAGGCTGGGAAATTCGCGGGATCGCGGAAATAAGGGCAGCGCGTGCGCTGCATCAGATTGCCGCCGATGGTCGCCATGTTGCGGATCTGCGCGGAAGCCGCCTGCCACAGGGCTTCGGAAATGGCGGGGAAGCTACTCTTGATGTCGGCATGGTCGGCGACATGGCTCATCCTGGCCAGTGCGCCGATGGTGACGCCGCGCTCGTTCACCTCGATCCTGCCCAACCCCTTGAGATGGGTGATGTCGACCAGCGTCTCGGGCTCGGCGACGCCGCATTTGGCGAGGTCGATCAGCGTGGTGCCGCCGGCCAAGAGCATGGCGCCGGGCAGGGCGGCCGCCTGGCGTGCCGCATCGAGCGAATTGGCGCGCACATACGAAAAATCCCTCATGATGCGGCCTCCAATGCTGCCTGGCGGACAGCGGCGACGATGTGCGGATAGGCGCCGCAGCGGCAGAGGTTGCCGGCCATATACTCGCGGATTTCTTCGTCGGAGCCGGCATGGCCTTCGCGGATGCAGGCGACCGCCGACATGATCTGGCCCGGCGTACAATAGCCGCACTGGAAGGCGTCCTGTTCGAGGAAGGCAGCCTGCACGGGATGCATTTCGCCCTCCCGTGCAAGCCCCTCTATGGTGGTGACGGTGCGGCCCTCGACTTGTGCGGCCAGCGTCAGGCAGGCCAGCACGCGCTCGCCGTCGATATGCACGGTGCAGGCGCCGCACTGGCCGTGGTCGCAGCCCTTCTTGGTTCCGGTCAGGCCGAGGCGATCGCGCAAGGCATCGAGCAGCGTGACGCGCGGCTCGAGTTGCAGATCGTGATCACGGCCGTTGATGTCGAGATGAACTGGGATCGTTGTTTTGGTCATGGGCGTCGGGCTCCAGTTGCTTGACGCGAAGTCGTTGATTTCATCTTTGGCAGCCGGCGGGGACCTGGCGCCGGCTGTGCGGCCCTTCGCTGCCGCTCCCCGCCTTCGGGCGTTCAGCCCCTTAAAAAGGTCCACTGGACTTTTTGGTGCGCCCGAAGGCGGACCGGGCCTTCACCATTCGTCGTTCGGGAAGCCAAGCAATTGGCTTCCCATCCGCTAGGTGGACCACTCCTCACCCCAGCAGGTCCTCGATGCGGACCGGAAAGCGCCGCGGCCGCACGCCGGTCGCATGCCAGACCGCATTGGCGACGGCGCCGGCCGTGCCGGTGATGCCGATTTCGCCGACGCCCTTGATGCCGAGCGCGTTGACGTGAGGGTCGTCCTCGTGGACCAGCAACGCCTCGACCGATGGAACGTCGGCCTGTC
>NZ_RZPI01000357.1:0-5687 GCF_003998715.1 Mesorhizobium sp. M7A.F.Ca.CA.002.15.2.1 | reverse complement strand
TCACGATCCGGGTCGCCGCGCCCGGCACGACGGTTCGTCCCAGCGCATCGACAACGGTCTCGGCGGCCAGCGCCTTGAAGCCGCAGGAAGGCGCCAGCACCGCCAGTGCCAGAAGCAGCACCGCCGCGATCCTGCCCGGTTGCGACCAGTGGGTCGTCTTGCCTTCGCCTAAACTGCCAACCATGCCGCTGTTCCCGTGCCAGATGCTTCTCGAGGATGGTCGGCTATAAATTTAAAGTTGACTTATGTCATCATGTTTAAATATGTGACCCATGCCCTGACCTGACTGGTTGAGGGATTTTCAATAATGCCAGCCAAGGCCGCTCAGCCACCGCCAGCAGTTTTGCTTTTGCTTGGGGGCTGCATGACAACGACAACAAACACGACATCGATGGCGAGCACGGCGCTCGCCTTCGTGCTCGGCCTCTGCGCCGTGCCTCTTGCCAGCGCGCAGGAACAGGACCGGGAGAAAAAGGCCGCCGCCAAGACCGGCCGCCTGGCGCCGGCCAGTGTCGCGCAGAACCAGCCGGCGACGATGCTCGACGTGATCACCATCTCGGCAACGATGATCAAAACGGCGGTGATCGAATCGATGGCCGCCATCAGCGCCGGCGATCAGGACGAACTCGACCGCATCCAGCCCGACACAGCCGCCGACATCTTCCGCACCACACCGGGCGTCGCTGCCTCGATGAATGGCGACGATCCCGCAACCGCCATCAACATCCGCGGCCTGGAGCAATATGGCCGCGTCGTCGTCACCCTCGACGGCGCCCGCCAGGACTACTGGCGCGTCGGTCATGGCTCTGGCTCGTTCTATGTCGAACCCGACCTGATCAAGGAAGCCACCGTCATTCGCGGTCCGGTCTCGAATGCCTATGGTTCCGGCGGCATCGGCGGCGTCGTCTCCTTCGAGACCAAGGATGCCGGCGATTTCCTCAAGAAGGATGAGCGCTGGGCGCTGAGCGAGAAGCTCGGCTACGAGGACAATGGCGACGGCTTCACCACCAGCACCACCGGTGCCTACCGCTTCAGCGACGATGCCGATATCATCGGCAACCTCATCTACCGCGACCGCGACAGCTACACCGATGGCAATGGCGACACCGTGCCATGGACCGGCGAGCGGGTGACCAGCGGCTATCTGAAGGCGACGTTGCGGCCGGCCGATGGCCATGAGCTGAAGCTCGGCGCCATCCTGCAGCGCTACAACGACCAGATCACCGGATCGAGCGGCTCGACCTCGCCGACCCTGAGCCGCTATGACACCGACACCACCAACCAGACCTACACCGCCGCTTACACCTGGAAGCCCGACGACAACGCGCTGATCGACTTCAGCGCCAATGCCTATCACAACCGCACCCGCGCCGAGCAGACGCAGGTCTGGCCGACCTCGGCGATCGGCAATTTCCGCTTCTACGACGTGGCCACGACAGGTTTCAATGTGAAGAACTCCTCGCGTTTCGACGTCTGGGGACTAGCACATACGCTGACCTACGGACTCGACTACTACTATCTCGAGGCCTCCTCGGAAGCGGCGCATTTCGGCGCTGGCCAACAGCAGGGTTATGGCGGCTTCCTGCAGTGGCAGGGCGATTACGGGGATTGGCTGCAGGTCATCGCGGCGATGCGCTATGACGGCTACCAGCTCGATGGCGAGACGCGCATCCCGTCACCGCAGGAAGCCTCGATCTCCGGCGATCGTTGGTCGCCGCGCCTCACCGTCGGCGTCACGCCATTCGATGGCTTCCAGCTCTATGGCACCTATTCCGAAGGCTACCGGGCGCCGGGTCTGCAGGATGTCTTCCGTGGCGGCGGCGCGCATGGCGGCGGTGATACATATCGGCCCAATCTTCTGCTGCAGCCCGAGACGGCAAAGAACTGGGAGGCCGGCGTCAACGTGAAATATGACGATGTGCTGACGGCGGGTGATCGGCTGCGCGCCAAGGTCAACGTTTTCCACACTGACGTCGAGGATTACATCGACGTCGACCTCACCGTGCTGCCGCGCACGGCAATCAACATCGGCGACGCACGCCTGAAGGGCGTAGAGGCCGAGATGGTTTATGATTATGGCTGGGGTTTCGTGAACCTCTCCGGCGCGCTGATCGACGCCAAGGTCGTCAGCGGCGTCTATTCCGGCCAGGCGTTGAACAACACGCCGCTCGACCGCTTCTCGGCCACGATCGGCTTCCGCATGCTGGAGGACCAGCTCACCGTCGGCGCGCAATATCTCAGCGTCGGCAAGATCACCCGCACCAGCCGCACCAATCCCAACGCCGTGCCGGTCGTCGATGACGGTTTCGATCTGGTCAATGTCTTCGCCAACTGGCGCGTCAACGACAACCTCAAGCTCGATTTCGGCGTCGATAACATCTTCAACACCGCCTACACCGATCCGCAAAGCGCATGGTCGACCTCGGCGGCAACAGAACAGGGCAAGGGCCGCACCTTCAAGGTGGGCCTCACCGGCAGGATCGGAGGCTGACAATGAACGAAGCATCGGTGCGTGAACTGGCCTGCGAGGCACGGCTCAACCTGCGGCGTCTGCCGGACTACATGGACAGCATCTCCGACAGGCTGCGGAGCTTCGAGGCCGATGCTTCGCATCAGGGACAGCGCATCGATTTCCGCTTTGCCTTCGGCGGCGCCTCGTTCGACATGGAGCGGCTGGTGATGCGGGCCAATGCTGCCGACCGCGACGGGCTCGCCCGTATCAAGGACCTGCTCGCCACAGCCGTACAGGTCTACGCCAAGGAGGAAAACCCCGAGATCGTCTGGACCGGCGATCTCTCAGGCGAAACCAGCCTCGCCCAGTTCCGCGAGATGGTGGTGACCGATGTTCGCGACCTCACTCCGAATATGCGCCGCATTCGTCTGACCGGCGAGAACCTCTCGCGCTTCGCCAAGTTCGGCGGCATGCATATCCGCATGCTGTTTCCGACCAGGGACGTCCCCGATCCGCTGTGGCCGGTGCTGGGCGGCAATGGCTTACCGGTCTGGCCCACCGACGACCGGCGCCCAGTGGCGCGCGTCTACACCATCCGCGCGCTCGACGTGGAAAAGGGCATCATCGATGTCGACTTCCTGATCCATCCCGGCGAGAGCGTCGGCTCCGCCTGGGCCATGCAGGCCGCGCCCAGCATGAAGGTTGGCATCATGGGCCCGGTCGGCCGTCCGGTGCGGCAGGCAGAATGGTACGTCATGGGCGCCGACGAAACCGGCTTGCCGGCGCTGGCTCGGCTGCTGGAGACGCTACCGGCCGGGACAAAAGGCGTCGCCTTCGTCGAGATCGCCAATGATGGTGAAAGACAAGCGATCAACAATGGCACGGGCATCGAGGTTCATTGGCTGACACGGGATGGCGTGGCGGCGGGCGAGGACAGACTGCTGGCCGAGGCTGTCCGCTCGGTGGCGTGGCCGCAGGACGGTTCGGCCTTCGGCTGGTTCGCGGCGGAAGCCGCTGCCGCCAAGATCGTGCGCGAATGTTGGCGCGACACGCTGGGGCTTGGTCGCGATCAAACGCTGGCGGCGGCCTATTGGCGGCGTGGCTCTGCCGGATTGATGGCGGGGTGAACTCTGATGATCGGCCCGCGGTCTTTGCCGATGCCGATATCAATTTGATCACCGGAGACAAGGTTCGAAATATCGCACACCACCAGCGGCATGCGGATGTCATAAAGAAATTCGGCAACGATGGCACCGACCGCCAGGATCGGGTCCGGCCGCTCCAGAAGAATACCGGCCGGCGCCGTGCCCCTGCGGATCGCCTCGGCCAGGACCGAGGATGAAGACGACGAGCCGCGCCCGCTCGGCATGACCAAAATCCTGCCAGCGACATTTCGGCCGAGGCCGGGGTGCGAATGGTCTGTTATCTCGCCGGTCTCGGCATCGATACCGCCCCAGAAGCTGAGCGGTTGCGAAAACACCAGCGCCTGACCCTCAGCGTCACCGGCCAGCTGGAAAGTGCCGGTTCGTTCCACCGGTCGCGTCATGACGCGCTCCGCACAACATGCCCGGCCGCAGCAGAGCGGATGCAATCCCGCATCTCGGCGAAGGCGACGGACACACCGATATTGCCGGGTGCGTAGTGCGCCCATTTGCCGGAATTGGTCATCACCACGCCATCGAGGCGTTCCAGGATCGATGTGACATAGGTGCAGGTATCGGCGACCGGGATCAGGCCGAACGCCTCCATACCGGCCAGCGCGCCCTCCTCCTGCAATCGCGTCAGCGTCGCGCGGCCGGTGTTGACATAGATCGGAATGCGCCTACCCGGTGCTGCCTCGCGCAGCAACGGCAACAGTCGCATCCATTCCTCATGCGAAAAATGCGGCGTGCCGAGCGACACGGCCGCCAGCGGCGCGCCATCGGGCACGGTCGATAGCCTGGCCAGCGCATGATCGATGTCGGCGCGGCTGATGCGGATCGTCTCGTCAGGCGCATGACCCTGGAACGCCTCGTCGAGCGTCATCGCTTCCGGCGTGATGCCGACCGCATGGAACAGCGCCACAGCACCCGTCGTTGCCGCCGCCGCGCCCAACGCCTTCAGCTGGTCCTCGTCGCGCGGTTGCGGCAGGCCGGCAATCACCGGAATGCGGTCGCCGCTCGCCTGCCCGATGACAAGTCCGATGCCGACGAACAGGCTGTCGCTCGGCTCGGGGTCGGCAAAGGCCAGTTCGAACAAGATCCGGCCGCGCCGGTTCTCGCTCAGATGCAGACCCCAGGCCGGCGCGCGCCCGGTCATGGCGCAGCACAGATCGATGAAATCGCCATAGCGGTTGGTGCGCGCGCCAATCACCGAATTGGCAAAGACGATGGCGTTGGACTCACCCCAGGCGATCTGCTGCCCAAAGCTCGGCCGGAAGCGCGTCTGGTAGGGCGCGCAGGTGAATGTCGCCTGGCAGCCGAGCTCCATATGCGCCTTCATCAACCGTCGCGCCGGCACCTCTTCGGCCGCCGGCAATTTCACCATGCCGGGATGGATGAGATCGAACGACCCGACATTCAGCGTCGTCGGCACCTGCACGCGGCCGCCACCTTCGACCAGCCGCTCGACGAAATCGAGACCGGCCTTGCCATGGTAGAGACAACCATCGATATGCGCGCCGGCAATGTCGAGCAGACGACCTGCCCCGATCGCATTGGAAAAGGCGACCAGGATTTTCATGGCAGCAGCCGCTGACAGGCCATGCTCGCCGTCGAGCATGGATCGGTCGCGTGCAGTCAGTTCCAGGGTCATCGGTATGCTCCGGGTCGTGCCCGTCTATGCTGTCCCTGATTGCGGACGGTCTGGCAAGACCCGGTGAGGATCAGTTCGCCGCGATCAACACCGTGCTTTCAGGCGACCAGCGCAGCACGACATCCTGACCTTCTGCCAGCCGTTCCATGCCGGTATTCTGCACAATCACTTTCAACGTCTGACCAGCACGCTCGACGAAATAGGTGCTGTTGCTGCCGGCGAAGATGCGCTTGGAAACCTGTCCCTTGAGCATGTTGGCGTTGCCATCCGGTGCTCCGGCATCCCTGGCGATGCGGATGCGTTCGGGCCGCACGGCACAGCTCGCCTTGGCGCCGGCGGCAAGCTTGGCACCCACACCAGCGGCAATCGCCGTTCCGTCCGCCAGCCGGATGCCATCGCCCGTGCTGTCGCCGCGAAAAATGTTGGCGTCGCCGAGGAAGGT
>NZ_RZPI01000356.1:0-5695 GCF_003998715.1 Mesorhizobium sp. M7A.F.Ca.CA.002.15.2.1 | reverse complement strand
TCGCCCGGATGGACAGCGCCGAGATCAGTGAAATCTATGCACTGCGCGAATTGCTCGAATGCGAGGCGTTGCGGCTTTCGCTTCCCAATCTCGCCGGTGACAGGCTCGACGAGGCGGAACAGGTTCTCGATCAGATCGACGCGGAGCGCAATGTCGGCCGATGGGGCGCGCTGAACCGTGCCTTTCATCTGGCTCTCTACGATGCCTGCGGCAACAATCGATTGCTGGCCTTAATCGAGGCGCACCACAATGCCGCCGATCGCTACGTCCGCATCCTGCTGTCGAACCTGGACTATCGCAGCCGCTCGCAGACGGAGCACCGCGATCTGCTGGCCGCCTGCCGGCGGCGCGACGGCGACAGGGCCATAGGCATTCTGAGGCAGCATCTTCGCGAGGGAAGCGAGACGCTGGTCAGCGCGATCAGGGAAGATGGCCTGTCGCGAAAATCCTGACGACATGGCTTGAGTTGCCTCTGCGCACGATCACTGCCACATATTGCAACATCGCTACTCGATCCGAGGATCATCATGTCCCCCGACAGCAGCCTGCCGGCGCGCGCCCTTGCTCCACGTCGCCACGAAGAGATCCTGCGGCGGCTGGGCGCCCAGGGGTCTGTCAGTGTCGCCGAACTGGCCGGGTTCTTCGATGTCTCGCGCGAAACCATCCGCCGTGATTTGAAGCTGCTGTCGGATAAGGGACGGCTCGGCATCGTCCATGGCGGCGCCGCCCGCTTCGAGCCGAGCGAACCGGCAATGAGCTTGCGCAGCCACGAAAATGCCGGAGGCAAGGCCGCGATCGGCAGGCTGGCCGCCGGTCTTGTAAAGGACGGCATGGTGGTGTTCCTCGATTCCGGCACCACCACATTGGCCATCGCACAAGCCATGGCCGACCTGCGCGATCTCACCATCTGCACGGCGAGCCTGAAGATCGCGCTTCTGCTGTGCCACGTCTCAGGCATGCGCGTGCATGTGCTGGGTGGCGAAGTCGATCCGGGCGAGGAAGCGGCCTCGGGAATCGACATGCTCGAAGCCATGTCGCGCTTTCGCGTCGACATCGCGTTCCTCGGTGGTGGCGCGCTGTCGCCCGACGGCGAGGTGACCGATTTCACCCGCGCCGGCGCCGAACAGCGCAGCCGCATGATCGCGCTTGCCGCCAAAACCTACTTCGTTCTCGACAGCAGCAAGTTCGCAAAGCTGACGCCGCTCAGGATTCCGAATTTTCAACGCGCCGCCGGCGTGATCGTCGACGCGAAACCGCAGGCTGACATCGCTGAAGCGCTTGCGCGCAAAGGGCCTGAGCTGATGATTGCCTCTTTGATGTGATATTTTGTGGTATTTTGTGTTGATATTTGGAATTCGGCTGCTATGATCCAACCGGTGTCAAAACGGCAGGATGTCCCATGGCAAACGAATTCCCTACGCAAGCGCGCGTCGTCATCGTCGGCGGCGGTATCATTGGCTGCTCGGTCGCCTATCATCTGACGAAGCTCGGTTGGACCGATGTCGTGCTGCTCGAACAGGGGCAACTCAGCGGTGGCACCACCTGGCACGCCGCAGGGCTTGTCGGCCAGTTGCGCAGTCATTCCAACATGACCAGCCTGATCAAATACTCCACGCAGCTCTATGGCGAGCTGGAGGCCGAGACCGGGCTCGCCACCGGTTGGAAGAATTGTGGCTCGCTGTCGGTGGCGCGGACCGCCGACCGCATGACGGTGCTGAAGCGCACGGCCGCATCGGCTCGCGCCCAAGGCGTCGAGATCGACGTGATTTCGCCGAAGGAGGCGGCCGATCTATGGCCGGTCATGGCGACCGACGATCTGGTCGGAGCCGTCTGGCTGCCGGGCGACGGCAAGGCCAATCCGACCGATCTCACGCAATCGCTGGCCAAGGGTGCGCGCAATCGCGGCGCGAAAATTTTCGAGCGGGTCAAGGTCACCGGCATCAGCGTGAAGAACGGCGTCGCCTGCGGTGTCGAGACGGACCGCGGCAACATTGCCGCCGAGATCGTCGTCAATTGCGCCGGCCAGTGGGCGCGCAAGGTCGGGCTGATGTGCGGCGTCTCGGTGCCGCTGCATTCGGCCGAGCACATGTACATCGTTACCGGCAGGATCGAGGGCGTGCATCCGGACCTGCCGGTCATGCGCGACCCCGACGGGTTCATCTATTTCAAGGAAGAGGTCGGCGGCCTGGTCATGGGTGGCTTTGAGCCGCACGCCAAGCCGTGGGGCATGAATGGCATTCCCGAAAATTTCGAGTTCGCGCTGTTGCCGGACGATTGGGATCAGTTCGAGATCCTGATGGAAAACGCGCTGGTCCGCGTGCCGCAATTGGCCAAGGCCGAGGTCAAGAAATTCTACAACGGTCCCGAAAGCTTCACGCCGGACAACAATTTTCTCCTCGGCGAGGCGCCGGAACTGAAGAATTTCTATGTCGGCGCCGGCTTCAACTCCATGGGCATCGCCAGCGCCGGCGGCGCGGGCAGGGCGCTGGCGGAATGGATCGTCAACAGCGCGCCGACCATGGATTTGTGGCCGGTCGACATCAGGCGTTTCGCCTCCTTCAACAACAATCCGCGCTGGCTGCATGACCGTGTCAAGGAAACGCTCGGCTTGCATTACGCCATGCCGTGGCCGAACCGTGAACTGGACACGGCGCGGCCGTTCCGCCGCTCGCCGCTCTACGACCGGGTCGCCGCCAAAGGTGCCTGCTTCGGTTCCAAGATGGGCTGGGAGCGCGCCAACTGGTTCGCGGCACCGGGAGAGAAGACCGAGAACGACTATGCCTTCGGCCGCCAGAACTGGCACGAGGCGGTCAAGCGCGAAATGAAGGCGACACGCGAAGCCGTCGCCGTCTTCGACCAGACCTCTTTCGCCAAGCTCCTCGTGCAGGGCCGCGATGCCTGCGCCGTGCTCAACTGGATCTGCGCCGGAAATATTGAGGTACCGGACGGTACGTCTGTTTACACGGGCGTGCTCAATGCACGCGGTGGCTATGAGAGCGATCTCACCGTTATGCGGCTCGGCGCGGAGAAATTCCTCATCGTCACCGGGTCCGCACAAGCTGTCCACGATGCCGACTGGATCGTCAAAAACATTCCATCCGACGCGCATGCAATCGTGACCGACGTCACCTCGTCCTACGCGGTGCTGGCGTTGATGGGACCGCGATCACGCGATCTGCTGGGCAAACTCTCCTCGGCCGATCTTTCCAACGCCGGCTTTCCCTTCGCCACCATCCGCGAGATCGATATCGGCTATGCCACCGCCTATGCCAACCGTATGACCTATGTCGGCGAACTGGGCTGGGAACTGATCGTGCCGACAGAATTCGCCGTCGGCGTCTATGAGGCGTTGCATGAGGCGGGCCGTGAATTCGGTCTGCTGGACGCCGGCTACTATGCGCTCGATGCCTTGCGCATCGAAAAGGGTTTTCGCGCCTGGGGCAGGGAGTTGACGCCTGATATCGACCCCTGGCAGGCCGGGCTTGGCTTCGCCGTGGCGATGGACAAGCCAGGTGACTTTATCGGCCGCGACGCGCTGGTTGAGACGAAGCCATCGGCAGCACCGGCAAGACGCATCGTGCTGTTCACGCTCGATGATGCCGAGCCGATGCTGTGGGGCGGCGAACTGATCCTGCGCGACCGCAAGCCGGTCGGCGAAGTCCGCTCGGCCGCCTACGGCCACACGCTTGGCCGCTCGGTGGCGCTCGGCCTGATCGAGAACGAGGCGGGCGTCGACGCTGCATTTCTCACCGGTGGTCGTTTCGAGATCGACCTTGCCGGCGTTCGCCATGCCGCGACAGCACATCTGCGCAGCCCCTACGACCCGAAGTCGGAGCGGGTGAAGGCTGATGCGGTGGAGATCAGGGCCGCCGCTTAATCCGCTGACATCGAGCGCGCCATATCCAGGAAAGCCCGCACCAGTTTGCCGCCGCTGCGTTCACGCAGGCAGATCAACGCCTCGTCCATCAGGGTCTCGGGAGCATCGATGGTGATCGGCACCAGCCGCGAATCCTGGCCGAATTCGGCCGCCGAGACAAAGCCGATGCCGGCGCCCGAGGCGACGATCTCGCGGACGGCTTCGCGGCCCTCGGCTTCGATCGCCGGCCTCAATTCGATTTTCGAGGCGGCTGCGAGATCTTCGAGTTTCTGACGCGTCTTCGATCCACGCTCGCGCATGACCAGTGATTCCTGCGCGAGCTGCTTGAGGGTGAGCGACTTTTTCGCGGCCAGCGGGTGGTCGACGGATGCAAACGCGATGATCGGCGTCGAGTTGAGTTTCAGCACCTCGAAATCGCGCCCCGTCGGCACCTCGCCCAGCACGCCGATATCGGCATCGTAGCTGTAGAGGCTGCTGATCACCGTCTCGGTGTTGCCGGCGCGCACCGAAACCTGCACGCCGGGGTAGCGGGCCCGGAAGCTGCCGAGAATATGAAGCAGATGATGTGCGGCATCGGCGACGATGCGCAGCGTGCCGGAACGCAGGGCGCGGGACTCCGTCAGGAGTTCGAGCGCCTGTTGCTCGGTATCGAACATGCGGTGGGTTATTTCGAGCAATTTCTGGCCCGAATGGGTCAGCGTGACCTGCTTCTTGTTCCGGTTGAACAGCAGCACATCATACTCTTCCTCGAGCTTGCGCACCTGGTCCGAGATCGCCGGCTGGGTCAGGAAGAGCGCCTCGGCGGCGCGAGAAAAGCCACCGCAGATGGCCACCTGGTGAAAGGCTCGCAACTGGACGTAGCGCATCTCCCGTGCCTCCGACACTTCTGAAATCGCCGACATCTTATCATAAGGATTGCTTAGGAAAAGATCGAAAGGAACGATTTGACTTATGTTTTGCCGACCCTCAGCCTGAGCATGGGTCGACATCCCTGCCGGCCGTTGGCACCGGAGGCGTCGCCATGCAATTTTCCATCATCCTGCTGCATCTGGCGGGTGCGGTCATGCTGCTGCTCTGGGCCGTGCATATGGTGCGCACGGGTGTCGAGCGGGCCTGCGGGCCCGCTTTGCGTGATGCCCTGAGGCAAGCCCGGGGTGAGCGGATCAGATCGGCCGGCGTCGGCACCGTGCTTGCCGTGCTGCTGCAGAGCTCGACCGCCGTCGCTATCCTGGCGGCCGGGTTTGCCGCCAGCGGCATGGTTTCGGTGTCGGCCGGGCTGGCGATCCTGCTGGGCGCCGATCTCGGTTCCGCCCTGGTCGTGCAGGTGCTGTCGTTCGACCTCAGCTGGCTTGTGCCGGCGCTGATCCTGGTCGGCGGCGCGATGGCCCTGAAGTTCGAAGTGGCTGGCATCAGGCATAGCGGGCGAATCCTGATGGGGGTCGCCTTCGTCCTGTTGTCGCTGCATATGATCGGCGAGGCGACCGCACCGATGCGGCAGAGCACCTTGCTGCCACTGGTGATCTCCTATCTGCGCGCGGACTATTTCACCGCCTTTGCCGCCGCTGCCCTGTTCACATGGCTGATCCACTCCAGCGTCGCGGCGATCCTGCTGTTCGTCACGCTTGCCGCACAAGGCGTCTTGCCGGTCGAGGTCGGTCTGTTCTTCATCCTCGGCGCCAATTGCGGCGGCGCGCTGATCGCGGTTTGGCTGACGCGCGGCGAAGCCGTCGAGGCGCGCCGTATCCCGCTCGGCAATCTGATCTTTCGCGGCACGGCGGCGCTGGCGGCTTTGTTCGCGCTTCTGGCCGTGACCTTCCC
>NZ_RZPI01000355.1:0-5723 GCF_003998715.1 Mesorhizobium sp. M7A.F.Ca.CA.002.15.2.1 | reverse complement strand
TTCAAGGCGAAAGACCGCTGGCGTCGCCGGAGACGGAAGGCTGCGCCGTGCTTTTCTGTGAGGCTGCCGGTTTCGCCTTGGGCTCGTCGCTCTTTGGGGATGTCTTCACGACCGGCGCAGCAGCCTCGGGCTTCGGCGTCGGAAGTTTTGCCGGAGGCTCAGCGGACACCGCTTCCGCTTCGGCGCCTTGCGGCTTGGCGTTGCCCTCGCCCGCCACCTTCAGCCGCACGATGGGCGAGCCGATGGCCACCGTGTCGCCGATCTCGGCGCCCAGCCACAGGATCTCGCCATCAACCGGCGAGGGGATTTCAACCGTCGCCTTGTCGGTCATGACTGCGGCGAGCACAGTGTCCTCGCGGACGATATCGCCGACCTTGACGTGCCATTCGACCAGCTCGGCCTCGGCGACGCCTTCGCCGACATCGGGCAGCTTGATGATGTGTTCGCCCATCTCAGGCTCCCATGGTTTCAAGCAAGGCACGGCCAACGCGGGCGGGACCGGGAAAATAATCCCACTCCTGCGCATGCGGATAGGGCGTGTCCCAGCCGGCAACGCGAGCAACCGGCGCTTCGAGGTGATAGAAACAGTTTTCCTGCACCAGCGCCGACAGCTCGGCGCCGAAGCCCGAGGTCAGCGTCGCCTCATGCACGATGACGCAGCGCCCGGTCTTTTTCACCGAGGCGACGATCGTATCGAGATCAAGCGGCAGCAGGGTCCTGAGGTCGATGATCTCGGCATCGATGCCGGTTTCTTCGACAGCCGCCTGCGCGACATAGACCATGGTGCCGTAGGCGAGCACGGTGAGGGCCGAGCCTGCCCTGCGGATCGCCGCCTTGCCGAGCGGCACCGTGTAGTGGCCGTCGGCCACCTCGCCCAGCTCATGCTTCGACCAGGGCGTCACCGGCCGGTCGTGATGACCATCGAACGGACCGTTGTAGAGCCGCTTCGGCTCGAGGAAGATCACCGGATCCGGATCCTCGATCGCCGCGATCAAAAGCCCCTTGGCGTCGTGCGGGTTGGACGGCACCACCGTCTTCAGCCCCGACACATGGGTGAACAGCGCCTCAGGGCTCTGGCTGTGCGTCTGGCCGCCAAAAATGCCGCCGCCGGTCGGCATGCGCACCACGATCGGGCAGGTGAAATCGCCGTTGGAGCGGTAGCGCAGCCGTGCCGCTTCCTGGGTCAGCTGGTCGTAGGCCGGGTACATGTAGTCGGCAAACTGAATTTCCACGCACGGCTTCAAGCCATAGGCGGCCATGCCTATGGCCGAGCCGACAATGCCGGATTCGTTGATCGGCGCATCGAAGCAGCGGCTCTTGCCGTATTTGGCCTGCAAGCCCTGCGTGCAGCGGAAGACGCCGCCGAAGAAGCCGACGTCCTCGCCGAACACGACGACTTTCTCGTCGCGCCCCATCGACACATCCATGGCATCGCGAATGGCCTCGATCATGGTCCGTCTCGGCATGGCTCAGACTCCCGCCTGCTGGCGCTGGCGCCTGAGATGCGGCGGCATCTCGGCATAGAGCCCCTCGAACATGTCGCGCGTCGACGGCTTGCCGCCGGCATGCAGCGTGCCGTGGCTTTCCGCTTCCTTCTGCGCCGCGATAACCGTGTCGAGGATTTCCGCCTCGGCCTGCGCGTGCCGCTCGTCCGACCAGACGCCGAGCGCGATGAGATGGTTCTTCAGCCGCACGATCGGGTCGCCGAGCGGCCAGGCGTCGGATTCGGTCTTCGGCCGGTAGGCGGACGGGTCGTCCGAGCTCGAATGTGCGCCGGCACGGTAGGTGACATATTCGACCAGCGTCGGCCCGAGATTGCTGCGCGCCCGCTCCGCCGCCCATTTGGCGACCGCATGCACCGCGAGATAGTCGTTGCCGTCGACGCGCAGTGACGGGATGCCGAAGCCGAGGCCCCTCGCCGCGAACGTGCCCGAACCGCCGCGCGCGATGCCTTGAAAGGTCGAGATCGCCCACTGGTTGTTGACGACATTGAGCACGACCGGCGCCTTGTAGGTGGAGGCGAACACCAGCGCCGAATGGAAATCGGACTCGGCCGTCGAGCCGTCGCCGATCCACGCGGCTGCGATGCGTGAATCGTTCGATATCGCCGAGGCCATCGCCCAGCCGACCGCCTGGATGTACTGCGTCGCCAGATTGCCGGAGATCGAGAAGAAGCCGTGCTCCTTCGAAGAATACATGACCGGCAATTGCCGGCCCTTCAGCGGGTCGGCTTCGTTGGAATAGATCTGGTTCATCATCGTGACCATCGGGTAGCCATCGGCAATCAGCAGCCCTGCCTGGCGATAGGTCGGAAAGTTCATGTCGCCCGGCGCCAGTGCCTTGCGGAAGGCGCAAGCCACAGCCTCTTCGCCCAGATGCTGCATGTAGAACGAGGTCTTGCCCTGCCGCTGCGCCATCTGCATGCGCGCATCGAAGGTCCGCAGCGTCATCATGTGGCGCAGGCCGGTGAGAAGTTCGTCGCTGGACAGCAGGCTGGCCCACGGGCCGACGGCCTCGCCAGTGCGGTTCAGCACGCGGATGATCGAGAAGGCATGATCGCGGATGGTGCGCGGATCGACATCGATCTCCGGGCGCGGCACAGAGCCGGCCTTGGGGATCGGCACATTGGAAAAGTCAGGCGTTCCGCCCGGCCGCACTTCCGGCTCCGGAACGTGGAAACGCAACATCCCAGCATCGGCCATGACCTTTGTCCTCCAATGTTGCCCGGAACAGATATTTGCATATCTGCGCCGCCAGTGCGAATTCGTCGGGTAGCCTGCGGACGTCGGTCCCGGCCACGCCGGCCGATCCAGCCTCCCGCACCCAAGATGAAGATATGTCCGCGAAATTTCTTGTCGATGTTGGGCGGTGGCGCGCAATTAGAGGGAAGGTTGGGCGAGGTTTGCCGGCAGATAAGGTGATTGGTCGACGAACTCGCGCCTTTCCTCTCCCCCGTCGATCGGGGGAGAGGAAGGGAGCCAAGGCTGGCCAACTCGCGCCCTTCCTCTCCCCCGTCGATCGGGGGAGAGGTGTCGAGCGAAGCTCGACGGAGTGGGGGTCGACCGTTCGCCCAAGCTGGATGCCGCCCCCACATCATGCTAACCAACCCGCCATGGCACAGAAGAAAGCATATGAGGTCGATGGCTGGCTCGCGAAGCCGGACCAGCGGATCTCCATCGTCCTGCTTTACGGCCCCGATCGCGGCCTCGTCTCCGAGCGAGCAAAGGCCTTTGCCGGCAAGACCGGCCTGCCGCTCGACGATCCCTTCTCGGTGGTCAGGCTGGAGGGGTCGGAGGTCGACCGAGACGAGGGCCGGCTGCTCGACGAGGCCCGCACCGTGCCGATGTTTTCCGACCGGCGCCTGCTGTGGGTGCGCAATGCCAGCGGCCAGAAGGCATTGGCCGACGACGTCAAGGCGCTGACGGCCGAGCCCGCGCGCGATGCGATCATTCTCATCGAGGCCGGCGACCTCAAGAAAGGTGTCGGCCTGCGCGCCATCGTCGAGGCGGCCGACAACGCCATGGCCCTGCCTTGCTATGCCGATGAAGCCCGCGACATCGACACCGTCATCGACGGCGAACTGGGCAGGGCCGGCATGTCGATGACCATGGAAGCGAGACAGGCGCTGCGCCGCAATCTCGGCGGCGACCGGCTGGCCTCGCGCGGTGAGATCGAGAAGCTTGTGCTCTACGCCCATGGCCAGACCGAGATCGGCCTGGAGGAGGTCAAAGCGATGTCAGGTGATGTCTCCGGCGCGTCTTTCGACGACGCGGTCGACGCGCTTCTCGAAGGCAAGATCGGCGACTTCGACACCGCCTTCACCCGCCATTGCCAGTCCGGCGGCCAGCCCTTCCTGGTGCTGTCCTCGGCAATGCGGCAGTTGCAGCAGATCCAGATCATGCGCGGCCAGATGGAGTCCGGCAACCGCAACGCCGCCTCGGTCGTTGCCGCCGCCCGCCCGCCGGTGTTTTTCTCCAGGCGCAAGCTGGTGGAGAAAGCGCTGGAACGCTGGAGCACCGAAGCGCTCGGCCGCGCGTTGACTCGGCTGCAGACGGCGGTGCTGCAGACCAGGCGGCGGCCGGATCTTTCCGTCGCGCTGGCAAGACAGGCGCTGCTTGGCATTGCGGTGGAGAGCAGCAGGTTGGCGCAGCGGTAGGAGAGCGATCCTCCTCTTCTCGGCGCCGAGCGCTGCCTCCATCGGTCAATTCATTGTCATGGCGCCCACCTGCTGGAAGGTTGGCAGCGCCTGTGGAAAGACCAGCACCGCCGCGCCGTAAAGAAGCAGAGCGATACCCGACACCTTTGCGATCCCACCTCCGGACGGGAGGGTCTTTTCCGCAAAGATCAGCAAGGTGACCACGGCCATTGCGGCGACGTTCATGATCCCGAGAGGAAAGAGGGCGAGAAACAAAAGCCAGCAGCAGCCCAGGCAAAAAAGTCCATGCTCCAGGCCCATGCGAACCGCACCCCAATAACCATCGCGCCATGAGGTCAGGATGAAGCCAATCGGCGTGCGGCATTTGGCCAGACACAGATCTTTCAGTGGGGAGAGTTGATAGGCGCCCCCAATCATCAGCAGCGCGCCGCCGATACGCGCGGCCGTCGCAGCGGACAAACCCACATGCCCGGCAAGCATCTCCGCACCCGCCGCACCGGCAAAGGCGATAACGCCCATCACGCCCCAAACCAGCATATACCCGGCCACGAACACCCAGCTCGAGACAAAGGTCTCGCCCCGGCTCTGTTTGCCGGCCTGGACCTGGTGAAACGTCAGGATCATGGGCGCGGCCGTCGGAAACATCATGGCAATCATCATGATCATCCAGATGGCAAGAAACAGCGGCGCCTTCATACCCATGGTGAGTGCGTACATTTCCATGCGCATGTCCGCGTCCATGCCCATCTGCTGCCAGACAAGCAGGGTCCACGCCGCCGCAGCGATAGCGATCAGCAGCGCGAGAATGATGTATCGCTGCAACGTCGGGGCCATGGACGAGGTCGTTCCGTGCTACGCTGCCTACGGCTACTGCTGCCCAGACCAATTGATCGGGGCGTAATGTCCGTTTCGGCGGGAATTGTCCCAGCTCATGCCATGATCGCTGAATGTACTGCCTTCCGCCCCCATCGCCAGGGCGAGCCAATCGGGATTGACAGGATGGCCTGTGGCCGCCCACATCTGCCCGTCCTCGCGCATTGTCGGCAGCGGCTCGACCGCCATCTGCATGACGCCCGCAATCTCCGCCGACCGCTTCTTGCCGTCTATCCGGTAGCTTATCGGCACCTTCTTGGCGCCAAGATTCGTGCCAATCATGAGTGCCAGCACCGCCATAGGGCCGCCCGCAGCGCCGGTGAAGATGGCACCTAGCGCCTCTGTTTGCCTGTCATCGGCCCGTTCGTCGATATAGGCGGCGGCCGTCCAATTGCCGTTTGCCATAGGACCCGGCGTGTGAGCGACCATCGCGACACTGAGCCCATCCAATCGAACGTCGCCGTAGTTGCCCGTGTTGATATGAAAGACCAAACCGACGTCGCAAACACCTTTCGTCGGCTTCGATGTCAGCTGCGCGTTGGTGGACAGCAGACAAGGACATACGACATCGCAGCTACAATTTTCGAAGTAACTTCCGGACAATTGCCAACGGACTGCCATTTGCACCTCCCACTTGCGTCAGGCGCGTCGGCATATCGCATTGGCGGGGCGGTGCCATTTCACGATTGTTGTA
>NZ_RZPI01000354.1:0-5724 GCF_003998715.1 Mesorhizobium sp. M7A.F.Ca.CA.002.15.2.1 | reverse complement strand
TCGCCTATGTGCCGCAGGGAAGGCGACTGTTCGCCGAAATGACGGTGGCGGAAAACATCGAGATCGGCCTGATGGCGCGCGGCAAAGGCAAGGCGACGCGTGAAAACGTGCTCGACCTCTTTCCATTGCTGCGCCAGCGGCTGCGGCAGCGTTCCGGCACACTGTCCGGCGGCGAACAGCAGATGCTGGCGATGGCGCGTGCACTCTGCCTCGAACCGCAGGTGCTATTGCTCGACGAGCCGACCGAAGGACTGATGCCGTCGATGATCGCCAAGATCCGCGAGACGGTGTCGACGCTGCGTGACATGGGCGTGTCGACCATCCTGGTCGAACAACGGGTCGATGCAGTGCTTTCTGTCGCCGACCGCGTTGCTTTCGTCGAAAACGGCCGCAACCGCGAGACGGTCGATGTCGAGGAATTGCGCGCCGACCCGTCGGCGGTGCGCCGTTATGTCGGCGTGGGTTGATCAGCCGAAGAACAGAAAACCCGCTACCAAAAATGTCGGGATCAGCACCAGGCCCGACCATGCCATATAGCCAAAAAAGCCCGGCATCTTCACGCCGCGATGTCGGGCGATGGCGTAGACCATGAAATTCGGCGCATTGCCGATATAGGTGTTGGCGCCCATGAACACCGCGCCGGCCGAGATCGCGGCAAGCGTCGAAGCGAACTCCGTCATCAGGTGCCGGGGGTCACCGCCGGCAAGCTCGAAGAACACCAGATAAGTCGGCGCATTGTCGAGGAAGGATGACAGCGCCCCGGTCAGCCAGAAATAGGCGAGATCGTTGGGCTGGCCGGAGGAAGAACTCACAAGCGACACCAGCGGCGCCAGCGCACCCTCATGGCCTGCCCTGAGGATGGCGATGACCGGCACGATGCAGATGAAGATGCCGGCAAACAATTTGGCCACCTCTGCTATCGGACCCCAGTTGAAGCCATTGGCCTCGCGGTATTCCTTGCGCGAAATGACAAGTGAAACGAGGGCGAGCGCCAGGATCATGGCGTCGCGCACCAGGTTCTGCAGTTCCAGGCTGACGCCGAACACGGAGAAGCTGACGCCCGGCTTCCAAGCCGCCGATAGCAGGATGGCGCCGATCACCCCCGCCAGCAGCGGAAGGTTGGCCAGGCCGCGCAGGCGCACCTTGGTATCCGGTGTCGGGTCCTTGATCTTCGGCGCGCCAGCCTCGCGCCGGTGCAGGATGATGTCGATCACCAGAAAAATGCCCAGCACGACACCGCCGACGAACAGCGTCTCGCGCCAGAGGTTCGTCGTCGTCCAGAAGAAGTCGACGCCGCGCAGGAAGCCGACGAACAGCGGCGGATCGCCAAGCGGCGTCAGCGAGCCGCCGATGTTGGACACCAGGAAGATGAAGAAGATGACGACATGGGCGTTGAACCGCCTGTTATCGTTGGCGCGGATGATCGGCCGGATCAGGATCATCGAGGCACCGGTCGTGCCGATCACCGAGGCCAGCAGCGCGCCGACCAGCAGCAGGCCGGCATTCACCAGCGGCGTGCCGTGAATGTTGCCGGCAAGGAGAATGCCGCCGGAAATGGTGAACAGCGCAAACAGCAGGATGATGAACGACATGTATTCGGTGAGCAACGCATGCAGCACCGCTTCGGTCGCTGTGGGGACACCGAAGGCGACCGCCAGCGGCAGGACCACCAGAGCGCCCCAAAGGGCCGCGATCTTGCCGTAGTGATGCTCCCAGACATGAAGAAACAGCAGCGGACCAGTGGCGATCGACAACAGCAGCCCGGCAAAGGGCAGCGCCCACCACAGCGACATCGAAGCGCCGGGCAGGCCGTGTTCCTCCGCCCCGAAAGCCTGTGCCGGAAACAGCACGGCCACGACGATTGCCGCCTTCGTCGCGACCCACAAAAAGCCCCTCTTGCGCCTCACGATCCGTCAGTCCGACAAAGGGTCTTCGAGCCTCACGCCGGCGTCGCGCATGCGCTGCAGCGTGGCATGGAGCGAACCGTTGAGATCGATGCCGCGGCAGGCATCCAGCCGCACTGTGGTTTTGAAGCCCTGGCTGACGGCATCCAGCGCCGAAAAGCCGACGCAGAAATCGGTCGCCAGCCCGACCAGGGTCAGCGTGTCGATGCCGCGCTCCCGGAGGTAGCCGGCAAGGCCGGTCTGGGTCGTGCGGTCGTTCTCGAAGAAGGCCGAGTAGCTGTCGATATCAGGCCGAAATCCCTTGCGAATGACGAGCTCGGCCTTGGTCCAGGCGAGGCCGGAATGGAAATCCGAGCCCAGGCTGCCCTGGATGCAGTGGTCCGGCCACAGCGTCTGCTGGCCGTACGGCATTTCGATCATGGTGAAGGGCTGCGCGCCCGGATGGCTGGAAGCAAAGCTGGAGTGACCGGCGGGATGCCAGTCCTGCGTCAGCACGACATGGTCGGTTCGCCGGATCAGGTCGTTGACCAGCGGCACGATCTCGTCGCCGCCGGCAACCGCCAGCGCGCCGCCGGGACAAAAATCGTTCTGCAGGTCGATGACGACAAGCGCTTCGTCGGCCATGGGCTTTCCTCTTCCGTATGCAGGCTCCAGTGGAAAATGCCGCTGACGCGACCGGACGCAGAAACTTGACCAGATGGCCGGCCGCGTCAACCTCTCAAGCCATAACAAATGCGTGCCGGCGGCGCCGCGGCAAACTCCGGCTTTGACAAATCCTGCCAGCTTGATATCATTTGCATACGAATGAATTTTCCGACCCCTGTGCTGGAAGGATCTTTCGAAGTACCAGCTCTGGAAGGCCTCTTTTCGGGAAGGCAAAGCGTGATCCGTTACGCGAAACCCACCTCGGTCGACGAAGCGCTCGCTTTGCTTGGCGAGGGCGCCTGGCGCATCCTTGCCGGTGGCACCGATTTCTATCCGGCACAGGGCAGCAAACCGATCCGCGACAATGTTCTCGACATTAACGGCCTGGCGGCGCTGTGCGGCATTGCCGAGGCGAGCGACCATTTCGTCATCGGCGCGCGCACGACCTGGACCGACATCGTCCGCCATCCCTTGCCGCCGGCCTTCGAGGCGCTGAAGCAGGCGGCGCGAGAGGTCGGCTCGGCGCAGATCCAGAACGTCGCCTCGGTCGCCGGCAATCTCTGCAACGCCTCGCCTGCCGCCGACGGCGTGCCAGCCCTGCTCGTCCTCGATGCCGAGGTCGAGCTGCGCTCGGTGGCAGCGACGCGGCACCTGCCGTTGCAGGACTTCATTCTCGGCAACCGCCGCACGGCTCTGCTGCCCGGTGAGATGGTCACGGCGATCCGCGTGCCGAAGCCCAGCGGCACGTCGGCTTTCGTCAAGCTCGGCGCCCGGCGCTACCTCGTCATTTCCATCGCCATGGTGGCAGCACGTCTGGCCGTCGACAATGGCACCGTCCGGCAAGCGGCGGTCGCGGCCGGCTCCTGTTCGGTGGTGGCCAAGCGGCTGGCCGGCGTCGAAGCCGCGTTGTGCGGGCTGCCGGTGGATGGCGAGCTTGCCGATGCGGTCCTGTCCGCGCCGATGAGCGAACTGTCGCCGATCGCCGATGTGCGCGGCAGCGCCGAATACCGGCTTGATGCAGTGCGCGAGATTGTTGCCCGCGCCGTGCTTGCGGCTGTGGGGCGGACGACTGGCGAAGAGGTGGCGGCATGAGCCAGGTTCAACCTGACGTGCGTGAAGCAGTGCCCGACCTGGGCGCCGTTCGGCCTGCTCGCGGCCCGGAGCGCGTTGACATCGCCTTCGAGGTCAATGGCAGCGCCGTATCGGTCAATGTGCCGCCGCTGCGCCGACTGTCCCTGGTGCTGCGCGACGAACTGGGGCTGACCGGCACCAAGGTCGGCTGCGATGCCGGCGATTGCGGCGCCTGTACGGTGCTGGTCGACGGCGATCCCGTCTGCGCCTGCCTGATGTCGGCGGCGTCCGCTGCCGGCGCATCGGTGACGACAGTTGAAGGGCTTGCCAACGGCCGGCTGTCGACGTTGCAGGCCTCTTTCCTTGCCCATGGCGCTGCGCAGTGCGGGATTTGCACGCCCGCCCTGTTGGTTGCGGCGACGGCTCTGCTGGAGAAGAAGGCGAGCCCCACCGAGGTCGAGGTACAGGACGCGCTCGGCGGAATTCTGTGCCGCTGCACCGGCTACCGGAAGATCATTGCCGCAGTGATGGATGCCTCCCTGCAGGCAGCAAGCCTGGATTTCCGCTTGCCCCGGTCAGGCCACGCGATCGGTTCCTCGCCCATCCGGCTCGACGGCGTGCCGAAGGTCACCGGGGCTGAGAAATTCGGCAGCGATTCCTTCCCCGCCGATGCACTGGCGGTACTGGTGATCCGCTCTCCGCATTATCACGCCAGCTTCGCCTTCGGTGACCTCGATGGCTGGGCGAAGGCACATCCCGGTGTCGCCGGCGTCTTCACCGCCGCCGACATTCCGGGAAAAAACTGTTTCGGCGTCATCGGCCCCTTCGCCGACCAGCCGGCACTGGCCGAAGGGTTTGCCCGCCTTCGCGGTGAGGCGGTGGCGTTGGTCGCTGGCGAGCGCGAGGCGATGCTCGATATCGACCTCTCGGATTTTCCGATCCGCTGGACCGAATTGCCGCATGTTCTCCAATCCTGCGAAGCGCGCGCCGGCGGTGCCAAGCTCATCCATGAGAACAGACCGGCAAACCTGCTGACCTCCGGCTTCGTCGAACGCGGCGATCCGGAAGGGGCCCTTGCCGGTGCAGCGTTCACGGTGTCCGGCGTCATCGACACCTCCTATGTCGAGCACGCCTATATCGAACCGGAAGCCGGCTATGCCTATGTGGACGGCGACACGCTGGTCGTCGTCGCCTGCACCCAGGCGCCCTATATGGACCGCGACGAGACGGCGAAGGTGCTCGGCCTTGCCGTCGACAAGGTGCGCATCGTGCCGACCGCGACCGGCGGCGGTTTCGGCTCGAAGCTCGACGTCTCGCTGCAGCCGCTGATCGGCCTTGTGGCGATGAAGACTGGGCGGCCGGCGGCACTTGCCTACACCCGCACCGAATCGATGATGTCGACCACCAAGCGCCATCCGGCCGAGATGAAAGCAACCATCGGCGCCGATGCCGACGGCCTTGTCACCGGCATGATCTTCGAAGGCGATTTCAACACCGGCGCCTATGCAAGCTGGGGCCCTACCGTGGCCAACCGCGTGCCGGTGCACGCCTCCGGACCTTATGCGACGCCGAACTACCGCGCCGAAGGCCGCGCCATCCATACGCATGGGCCGATCTCCGGCGCCTTCCGCGGCTTCGGCGTGCCGCAAGCGACGATCATGCAGGAGACCCTCTATGATGAGCTGGCCGGCAAGCTCGGCATGGACAGGCTCGATTTTCGCTTGAAGAACTGCCTTCGGAACGGCTCCGAAACGGTCACAGGACAGCTTCTGGACTCCGGCGTCGGCATTGCCGAATGCCTCGAATCGCTGCGGCCGCACTGGGCGCGCGCGGCGGCCGATGCGGAGGCATTCAACAGCGCCAACACAGATAGAAAGCGCGGCGTCGGCGTCGCGTCCTGCTGGTATGGCTGCGGCAACACCTCGCTGCCCAATCCGTCGACCATTCGGGTCGGCATCGCGGCCGACGGCACGGTCATCCTGCACCAGGGCGCGGTCGATATCGGCCAGGGTTCGAACACGGTCATCGCCCAGATCTGCGCCGACGCGCTCGGCCTGCCGCTGGAGAGATTCCAGCTGAAGAGCGCCGATACATCAATTACTCC
>NZ_RZPI01000353.1:0-5725 GCF_003998715.1 Mesorhizobium sp. M7A.F.Ca.CA.002.15.2.1 | reverse complement strand
GCGTCCTCGGCAAATCCACGGCCCGCCAGAGGCTCCTGGCCGGGCGCATCCTCAAAAAAGAAAGCGACAGGCACGCCGAGTATGGACGCGATCGCCTGCAGACGGCTGGCGCCGACGCGGTTGGTGCCCTTTTCATATTTCTGAATCTGTTGAAATGTGATGCCGAGGTTTTCTCCCAGCTTTTCCTGGCTCATTCCAAGCATGTTGCGGCGAAGCCGAATGCGACTGCCAACATGGATGTCGATCGGATTCGGTTTCTTCTTGTTATCTTCTGTCATTTTTTCCTCGCCGAATTTTTTCGGCTTTCTCTATTTTTTTTCCTGCCCAAACAAAGCCGGAGGCAACTGCCCCAACAGAACGATCCACCGGCTTCGAGAAATTTTCAGGCACTTACAGTATGAGTTTCTAATGTGTTGGCTGTCAATTCACCCGTAGCCTTTGCCTTACGTTCAACAGCGCTGCCCCAACGGCAAACAGCAACATGATCAGCATTCCGTTAATGCGCCGTTGGCCGGGAGATATGAGCGCCTGTCCGGAAATCGGTATGTGGGCATCGATGGCGCCGCGCGCGTCGATAGCAAGCGCATCGACGATGCGCCCGCGCGGATCGACGACGGCCGAGATGCCGTTGTTGGCGGCACGCACCAATGGCAATCCATTTTCCACCGCACGGATCTGGGCCTGCCTGAAATGCTGATACGGACCCGGCGTGTCGCCGAACCACGCATCATTGGTAACGTTCACAATAAGCTGCGCTGACGCAGCGTCAACTGCCACAAGATCGGGAAAGATCACCTCATAACAGATAAATGGCAGCGCACGGATGCCGTCGGGTAGCGTGATGGCGTGCCGCTCATTGCCGGCCGCGAAACTCATCGGCCCGGCAACCAGTTGCTCGATGCCGAAACGCTGGAGCAGATCGGCGAAAGGCAGGTATTCGCCGAACGGCACCAGGTGAACCTTGTCGACGGCGTCCGTGATTTCACCCTTGTCGTCGATCGCCACCACGGAGTTGTAGTAGCGGCTGTCGGCATTTGCGGCCGAGCCGCCTTCCTCGCGGACGACGCCGGCAATCAGCATCTGGCCGGGTCCGAGCATATCCCCCAGCGCCGTCAATGCGTCCGGACGCTCGGTGAAGAGGAACGGCACCGAGGTTTCGGGCCACAGGATCAGTTGCGGCTTTTGATGGCCTGGATCCGGCGCCTTGCCCGAGAGCCCCATCAGGACCGCGAAGATGCGGTCGCGCACCGAGGCATCCCATTTTTCCGACAGGTCCACGGCCGGCTGGACAATGCGGACATCCAGGCTGCGTGAAGCTGGCGATTCGGGAGCGGCAAGCCTGATATAGCCGAAGCCGACATGGGCAGCGACGAGCACGACAAACAGTGCCGCGCCGAGGCGCAGGTGCCGACGTGCCGCCAGCAGTGCCGGCAGTGCGAAGACGAACACCGCGAGCGCGTTCATGCCGATCATGCCCGTCACCGAGACGCTCTGCATCAGCAGCGGCACGGGCATGGCCGCGTAGCCGACGGCATTCCAGGGAAAACCGGTGAACAGGAAATCGCGCAGCCATTCCGCCAGGCCGAAGCCGAAGGCAAGGGCGGCGATGCGGCCAATGTCGTTGCTCCACAGCAGCCGGGCAACGATTGCCGCAAAGCCGTAGAAAAAGGCGAGCATGAAAGGAATGCCGACCACCGCGAAGGGAAGCGCCCAGGCAAAGCTGTCGGCCTCGACCAGCAGCGCCGAGCCGATCCACCAGAGGCCGGCGAGGAAATAGCCGAAACCGAACCACCAACCGACGGCGAAAGCCGGCCGCAGACGCCGGAACAGACTGCCTGAAGCTTCGCCGGTGGCGCCGTCGAGCAGCCAGACCAGCAGCGGGAACGAGACGAAACAGGCGGCGAAGAAGTCGTAAGGCGCCTGCCCAAGCACCGCGAGGGCGCCTGCGAGAAACGCCACGAGCGCACGCCGCCAACCCCAAAGCAGAATTATCCGGCCGGTGAGGCGCTCCATGCATACTTCCGAGTCGCGAATCAGGACACAAGATTTAACAGGCTGCGCTCCGCGCTCCAAACGGCGCATGGGCTAGCTGAGATGCACAGCTCCGGCCCTGCCTACCGGTGCCAACCCTCGATTTGAACGCCCCCCAGCCGCTCGGCCTCCTCGCGCTGAACCGAACGGATGGTCTGCGTGAAGGTCCAGACATGGCCCTCGGGGTCGCGTGCACGATACTGGCGCTCACCCTAGAACTGATCCGCCGGCTCCTGGATTATATCAGCGTCGAGCGCCCGCGCCTGCTCGCAATGCGCATCCAGGCCACCCTTCAGCCTGACATAGATCGACTGCGTGTTCTTGCCCGAGAGCGAAGCCGGGCTGGCGACGTAATCGCTCCATTCGGAATCGACGATGATGTAGCTGTCGCCGAACCGCATCTCTGCATGGATGAGCTTTCCCTCGGCATCGCTGACCACCATGCTGCGCTCGAAGCCGAAAGCCGCCTCGAGCCAGTCCAGCGCGGCATGCGGATCCTTGTAGAAAACACCAGAGCCCAGACTTGGATGCTTGAACGGGTCGTCGATAGTCATCGTGCGAGCGAAACGCTCACGCCTGTTCGGTGCGCGCCGTGGCACGCCGGCGACGCTCACCCTTCTGGCTCTGCACGATGCGCACGCGCTTGACGCGGCGCGGATCAGCGTCGAGGACGTGAAATTCGAAACCGGGTATGGCCTGCACCACCTCGCCGCGGGCCGGAACACGGCCAAGCGTGTTGAAAATCATGCCGCCGATGGTGTCGACATATTCGCCATGTTCACCGGCGGCGAAATCCCCGCCGATCATCTTGGCGACGTCGTCGATCTCGGCCTTGCCATCGACGATGAACACGCCGTCGCCGCTCTGGGTGATCATTGGCTCGTCGTCGTCATGCTCGTCCTCGATGTCGCCGACCACCATCTCGACGATGTCTTCCAGCGAGGCAAGGCCGTCGGTGCCGCCATATTCATCGATGACCAGCGCCATTTGCGTGCGCGTCGTCTGCATGCGAGCCATCAGGTCGGAGGCGAGCATCGACGGCGGCACGAACAGCACCGGGCGGATCAGATTGAGGTCGCCAATGGTGCGTGCGAGATCGACCTGGGCGAGATCGAGAACCGTGGCGACGGGTGCTTTCCTGGTCGAGCGGCCCTTCTTGACGCGCGCGATCTTGGTGATGTGGGCCAGCACATCACGGATATGGACCATGCCGCGCGGATCATCGAGGGTCTCTGAATAGACCGGCATGCGGGAATGGCCGGATTGCTCGAAGGTGCCCAGCAGATCGCCGAGCGTCGTCGTGATTTCGACCCCTTGAATGTCGGCGCGCGGTACCATGACGTCCTCGACGCGCACTTCGCGCAGCCGCAGGATGTTGTTGAGCATGGCGCGTTCGCCGGGCGAGAAGGCGCCGGCATCGCTCGTTGTCTCGGCAAGCGCGCCGGCGATTTCCTCCCGCAGGCTGGTTCCGTTGCGTTGCCTGAACAGGCCAAGAACGCGGTCGAACAGGGAGGGACCGGCAGGCGATGTCTCGCTGGCAGCGCTGCCGATGCTGGCAGCACCAGAGGTGCCGGCAGCAGCAGAGGTACTGCTAGCACCAGAGGCAACGGTACTCGGACTTGATCCCTCTTCCGACGTATCGGAAGCCTTGGTTGCACTGCCGGCGTCGGGGCGGGCGGCAGTCTCTGGTTTGTCGTTCATCGTCGTCCGGTCAATTGGTCAGATGTAGTTACGCGTAGGGGTCGGGAATGGCAAGCCTTGCAAGCGCCGCGCGTTCGACGGCTTCCATCGCCTCGGCCTCGGCCTCGGTCTCGTGATCGTAGCCCAGCAGATGCAGCAGGCCGTGGATGACGAGATGGGTGATATGGTTCTCGACAGGCTTGTCTTCCAGTACCGCTTCATGGGCGACCGTTTCGGCGGCCAGCACGATGTCGCCCAGCATCGGCGGCAACGGACCGCCCTGCGCAAACGGAAAAGCCGGGAAAGACAAGACGTTGGTCGGTTTGTCCTTGCCGCGCCAGCCGGCGTTGAGAACCTGGATATGGGCGTCGTCGGAAAAAACGAGACTGAGTTCGGAACGGCCCGCCACGCCGGTTTCGGCAAAAGCCGCCTTAACGGCCCGATCGACCAGCCGCGTCAGGCTTGCCTCGTCGGGCCAGTTGCCCGCCTCAACCGCTATGTCGATGTCGACGGGAATATTCCCGTCGCCGGATATTATGTCCTCAGGCATGAAGCCGCATCGCCAACATCAATTCTCGGCGCCGAGGCCACGCGCCAGCTTGGCGTCCCGGTCGTAGGCCCTGACGATTTCCGCCACCAGCGGATGGCGAACCACGTCGCCGTCGTTGAAGCGCACGGTGCCCGCGCCCGCCACGCCGTCCAGCACCCGCAAGGCTTCGACCAGACCCGATTTGGTGTTCGAGGGAAGGTCGATCTGGGTCGGATCGCCGGTGACGATCATGCGCGAGTTTTCGCCCAGACGCGTCAGGAACATCTTCATCTGCATCGGCGTGGTGTTCTGCGCCTCGTCGAGGATAACGGCGGCATGCGCCAGCGTGCGGCCGCGCATGAAGGCAAGCGGCGCGATTTCGATCACTTCGGCGGCAATGGCGCGCTCGACCTTGTCGGCCGGCATCATGTCGTAGAGCGCGTCATAGAGCGGCCGCAGATAGGGATCGACCTTCTCCTTCATGTCGCCGGGCAGGAAGCCCAGCCGCTCGCCGGCCTCGACCGCCGGCCGCGAGAGAATGATGCGCTCGACCATGCCGCGCTCGAGCAGCATCGCCGCGTGCGCCACCGCCAGGTAGGTCTTGCCGGTGCCGGCCGGGCCGATGCCGAACACCAGTTCCGACCGTTCAAGCGCCCGCATGTAGGCGTCCTGGTTGAGCGAACGGGCATAGATCGTCTTCTTGCGGGTGGCGATCTGGGCGGCGGAGACCTTGCCCTTGCGTTCCAGCGTTGGCAGGGTCAACTGATCGTCGGCGGCAATCGCCATGCGCACGGCGCCGTCAACGTCGGACTGGCCGATATCGACGCCTTTCTGGAGAATGCCGTAAAGATTGTCCAGGGCGCGGCGCGCCTGCTCGGCGGCAGAAGCGGACCCTTTGATGGTCAGCTGGTTGCCGCGTGAGCGGATGTCGACGCCAAGCTTCTGCTCGAGCCGGGCGAGGTTTTCGTCGAACTGACCATAGAGGGCGCTGGCAAGCTTGTTGTTGTCGAAAGTCAGAACGATGTGCGCCATGTCAGAAGCCCCAGATGCCGGTACCGGGGGCAGGTTCTTCAGCTCTGCTGCGCTCAACCGTCTCTCCTCATCTGCCGAGACCCTCAGGCCAATTCGGCGAACAGGCTGTTGTAGCCCGTCTTCGTGATTCGCACCTGGATAATGTCACCGATTTCGCCGGCCTTTTCATCAACAATAACCGGCTGCAGCCAAGGTGAGCGGCCTACCTTCTGGCCGGCCTGGCGGCCGGGCTTCTCGATCAGCGTGTCGATGGTGCTGCCGATGAGGCTCAAGCCGAAGTCCTGCTGCTGCTTCACAAGCAGAGCCTGCAGCCGCTGCAGGCGCTCGTCCTTGACCGTTTCCGGCACATGATCGGCCATTTCGGCGCCTGGCGTGCCGGGGCGCGGCGAATATTTGAAGGAGAAGGCCGAGGCGTAATTCACCTGACGCACCAGCTCCATGGTCGACTCGAAA
>NZ_RZPI01000352.1:0-5749 GCF_003998715.1 Mesorhizobium sp. M7A.F.Ca.CA.002.15.2.1 | reverse complement strand
GTACCGCTGCTCGCCTTCGTGTCGGCCGGCGACCATCTGCTGATCGTCGATACCGTCTATCATCCGACCCGCAACTTCGCCGACACGATGCTGAAGCGGCTGGGCGTCGAGGTCGAGTACTACGCCCCCCATGTCGGCGCCGGCATCGCGGCGTTGATCAAGCCCAACACCAAGGTGGTGTTCACGGAATCACCGGCCTCCAACACCTTCGAGGTGCAGGACATCCCAGCCATCGCCAAGGCGGCGCACGCCGCGGGCGCCATCGTCATGATGGACAATACCTGGGCGACGCCACTGTATTTCCGCCCCCTCGACCACGGTGTCGACATCTCGATCCATGCGGCGACCAAATACCCGGCCGGCCATTCCGACGTGCTGCTTGGCACGGTGTCGGCCAATGAGAGCTGCTGGACGCATCTTTATGAAAGCTTCTGCACGCTTGGCTGCTGCGCCGGGCCCGACGACGTCTACCAGGTGCTGCGCGGCCTGCGCAGCATGGGCGTGCGCCTTGAACACCATCAGCGCAGCACGCTTGCCATCGCCTCCTGGCTCGAAGGCCAGAAGGGCGTGGCGCGCGTGCTCCACCCGGCCCTGCCCAGCCACCCGGACCACGAACTGTGGAAGCGGGACTTCTCCGGATCGAGCGGCATCTTTTCCATCGTGCTTGCCGGCGGCGGACAAAAGCAGCAGCACGCCTTTCTCGACGCGCTGCAAATCTTCGGCCTCGGCTATTCCTGGGGCGGCTATGAGAGCCTTGCCGTGCCGGTCTGGCTCGGCGACCGCGTTGTCGCGAAGGCCCCCTATGAGGGTCCATTGATCCGCCTGCAGATCGGCCTCGAGGACGTCGACGACCTGAAGGCCGACATTTCGCGCGGCCTGACCGCGGCGGCGGCTGCGTAGCGGAATTCTATTCCCTCAAATTGCAGTTTCCCGGATCAGTTTGGCTTTCAAATTCAACGATGCCGCGTCATTGCGGTGCGATCAGCACATTTTCGACTTCCCCTGGAATATCGGCAGAGTTTTCGACCCCATGGCTTTCCGCCTTTTTGTTCCCATTCTTGCCGGCGCGACGCTGCGCGAGCGTCTCGTCGCCTGTATCGGCGCGACGATCGGCATTGCACTCACCGGTGTGATCGCCAGCCTTGTGCTCGGCAACGGCCCGCACGTGCCGCTGCTGGTGGCGCCGATGGGGGCGTCGGCGGTGCTGCTGTTCGCCGTGCCCGCCAGTCCGCTGGCACAGCCATGGTCGATCATCGGCGGCAACACGATATCGGCACTGGTCGGCGTGATCGTGGCGCATTTCATCCACGAAACCGCCCTTGCCAGCGGCATCGCGGTGGCACTGGCCATCGCCGCCATGTCGTTCACGCGCTGCCTGCATCCGCCGGGCGGAGCGGCCGCGCTGACCGCGGTGCTGGGAGGGCCTGCCGTGATCAGCGCCGGCTTCCTGTTTCCATTCGTGCCGGTGGCGCTGAACTCGATCCTGCTGGTGGCGCTCGGCTACGGCTTCCACAGGCTGGCCCGGCGCAATTATCCGCATGTGCCGGTTGCGGCGCCGGCAAACAGCCACGGCACCGGCGATCTGCCGGCGCAGCTGCGCGTGGGCTTTCGGTCGGAAGACATCGATGCCGCGCTTGGCGCACTCGACGAGACGTTCGATATCGATCGCAACGATCTCGACCGGCTGCTGCGGCAGGTCGAATTGCAGGCGATGGTGCGCGCGCACAAGACCCTTCTGTGCGAGGACATCATGTCGCGCGATGTGATCTCGGTCGATGCTCACACCTCCACCGAGGCGGCGCGCCAATTGCTGCTTGACCACAACATCCGCACCTTGCCGGTCGTCAATGCGGAAGCCAGGCTGGCAGGCACGGTGGGGTTGCGCGAACTCACCCAGGCCTCGGGGACGGTTGGATCCGTCTTAACGCCCGCGGCAACAGCCGCCGCCGGCGTCGCCGCCATGGGTCTGCTGCCCGTCCTCACCGACGGCCGCAGCCATGCGGTCATCATCGTCGACGACGACAAGCGGATTCTCGGGCTGATCACCCAGACCGATCTGTTGGCGGCCACGGCGCGCCTGCAGGCTGCCTGACAAGCCTTCGCTCGCACTGTAGTGTAGCGGCCGCCGGACCCGGCAGAAAATCTTCGGGAACCTTTTGCCGGCGACAGCGTCCAATCTCCCAATCGAGATCCTGGTTCGGAGATTGGGTTGAGGAAACTTGCCATGCCTGCTGTGTTGACGGCCGTGCCTTCCGCTGTGCCAGGCGAGATGCAGCTTGTGCACCGCGCGCTGGCGCGCGACGGCGACGCCTTCCGCACCATCATCAAGACACACAATCAGCGGCTTTACCGGATCGCGCGCGGCGTCGTGCGCAATGACAGCGAGGCCGAGGACATCGTGCAGGAGGCATACGTCAAGGCCTTCGCCCATCTCGATGCGTTTCGCGGCGACTCCTCGCTCGCCACATGGCTATCGCGCATCGTCATCAACGAGGCGCTCGGCCGGCTGCGCAAAAGACGCAAAACGGTGGCGCTGCCGGAAAATCCGCAAGCCGAGATCATCCGGTTTCCCCTCAATCCCAGCGACGATCCGGAACGGACAATGGCGCAACGGCAGATCCTCCAACTGGTCGAACAGGCCACCGACAGCCTTCCCGACGTCTACCGGACGGTGTTCGTGGCGCGGGTGATCGAGGGGCTGAGCATCGAAGAGACCGCCGACCTCCTCGGCGTGCGGCCGCAAACCGTCAAGACAAGGCTGCACCGCGCCCGCGCCCTTGTCCGCAAGGCGCTGGACGACCAGATCGGGCCGGTGCTGCTCGACGCCTTCCCCTTCGCCGGCCGGCGTTGCGAACGACTGACCAGCGCCGTGATGCGACGGCTCGGGCTGGAAAGCTGAGCCTCAGCGGATTTCAGTTCATTTCAGCGGGAACGTTTGCCGCTGACCAGCATCCAATGACCGTCAACCGAAAAACACTGTCCGGGACGATTTCAGCGTCCCGGCGAAGGAGATGCCATGTCTATCCGACACACTGCTGCGCTCGCCGCCCTGCTGCTGCTCGGCACCGCGCCGTTCGCACAAGCCGCCGACAAGCCGACCGATCCGCAGATCGCCCATATCGCCTACACGGCCGGGGTCATCGACATCGAAGCGGCCAAGCTGGCCATCGACAAATCGAAGAACAAGGAGGTTGTCGATTTCGCCAAGGATATGGTCCGCGATCACGAGGCTGTAAATGTTCAGGCGCTCGACCTGGTCAAGAAGCTCAAGGTCACCCCGGAAGACAACCCCACCAGCAAGGCGCTGACCAAAGCTGCGACGGAGGAGCGGGCCAAGCTCGCCAAACTCCACGGCGCTGCCTTCGACAAGGCCTATGTCGACAATGAGGTCGCCTATCACAAGCAGGTCAACGGCGCGCTCGAAACCCTTTTGATCCCGTCGGCGCAGAATGCCGAGCTGAAAAGCCTGCTGGAAACCGGCTTGAAGATATTCCAGGGCCATGAGCAGCACGCCGAACACGTCGCCGGCATGCTCAAGTAAGGACCGGGAGCATGCAGAACCACCATCTGTGGATTGCGTTGACGCTCGCCGTCGGGATCGTGCCGGCGCAAGCCGAAACCATCCAGGTCACCATCGACAGGCTGGTGTTCTCTCCGGCCACCGTCGAGGCAAAGGTCGGCGACACGATCGAGTGGGTGAACAAGGATGTGTTCGCCCACACGGCAACCGTGAAAGGCGGCTGGGAAGTGATGATCCCGCCGAAGAAATCCGCAAGCCTGACTTTGAAGACGGCGGGACCGGTCGACTACTTCTGCCGCTTTCACCCCAACATGAAGGGCCGTTTGGTGGTGGCGCCCTGATCCAGCTCCGACGAGTGCATGTCGCCCAAAAGTAACCTCGGTTTTGGGAGAACGACACGCATAAAAACAAAGACCTGAAGCGGGTCGCCTGAGGAATTCCAGCGACCCGCTTCAGGCTCGCCTGGCCTCGTCGGGACGCGCGATATGTGTCCACGAGCCGTCATAGCCCGGCTCGCGGCGTGCAATCCAGGCATTCAGCCCTTCGCGCAGATCAGCGGTCGGGGCCACGCGGGCAAACTGCTCGGCCTCGACCAGCAAACCTTCGGCGATGCTCTGGTTGAGGCCGCGCGCCACTGCCGTGAGGATGCCGGCAATCGCCAGATCGGAGTGCCGCAGGATACGCCTGGCCAGATCAAATGCCGCCGGCATCAACTCGGCATGCGGCACAACCTCGTTGACGAGACCCAGTTCAAGCGCCCGCGGCGGCGCAAACCAGTCGCCGGTCAACAGCAGTTCGAGCGCCCGCTTGCGCCCCGCGAGCCTCGGCAAGCGCTGGGTTCCACCAAAGGTCGGCGGCATTGCGAGGTTGATTTCCGGCTTGGCGAACAAAGCGCGGTCACTGGCGATAGCGAGCGGTACGGCCTCGGTGATTTCGCAGCCGCCACCAAAGGCAATGCCGTTGACGGCGGCGATGATGGGCTTGCGGTAGGCTTCCAGCCTCGCCGTCAGCCGCTGCCCGCGCATGACGAAATCCCGCATCGCGACACCGACGCCAAGCGCCACGCTGGCCGAGAACTCGTGAATGTCGCCCCCCGCCGAAAACGCCCGCTCCCCTGCTCCGGTCAGAATGACCGCTCGGACGCCGTCATCGACTTCCATGTCGTCAAGGACCGCAAGCAGGCGGTCGATCAGGGCATAGTTCAGCGCGTTGAGTTTCTCCGGCCGGTTGAGGGTGAGGATGGCAATCCCATCCCGGGTTTCGCTAAGGACAAGATCTGTCATTTGGCTGTTCCTTCTCCATCATGCTGATGGAAGGAAGACTATGCCCTTTGTCGCTTGTGTATATTCACTAGTCGGTATACATAGGCTTATGCCCGACACGCAGAGCCCTACCCGCAAACGCATTGTCGATGCCGCGACCAGGCTCTTCTATGCAGAAGGAATCGGTCGTGTCAGCGTCGATGCCGTTGCCGAGGAAGCGGGTCTCACCAAGCGCACGCTCTACTACCATTTCAAGAGCAAGGACGACCTGATCGCCGCCTATCTCGACGGCCGCGACCAACCCAATCTGAAGCGGATGGCCGGCTGGTTCGAGGCTGCCGAAGGCGGCGCGGATCGCAAGGTCGAGGCGATCTTCACCAATCTGGCGAGGTCCGCTCGCCACCCGAAATGGAAAGGATGCGGCTTCCTGCGCACGGCCGCCGAACTCGCCTCGATGCCCGGACATCCGGCGGTCAAGGTGGGCGCGCGGCACAAGCTGAATTTCGAAACATGGCTGGCCGGCGCCCTGTCGGACCATGGCGTCGCGGAGCCGCAAACCCTGGGGCGCGAGATCGTGCTTTTGATCGACGGCTGCTTTTCGATCATGCTGATCCACCGCAACCCCGATTACATCGAAGCGGCCGGACGCGCCGCGGCGACGCTGGTGCGGGCGCGACTTTCAGGCAGTCAGGTCTAAAGCGCGACGCGCTTTAAGCCTTTGGTTTTATGCATGTCGTTGGCCCAAAACCGGGGCCACTTTTGGGCGACATGCATTAGAAACCGAAAGCCAGCCATGCGGTGCCGGCGGCCAGCGTTATCAGCGTCAAAGGCAAGCCGACCTTGAAAAAAGCGCCGAACGACAGCGTCGTGCCGGCGGCCCGCGCCTGTTCGGCGACGATCAGGTTGGCGACCGAACCCAGCAGCGTGAAATTGCCGGCCAGCGTCGAGCTCATGGCGACGACCAGCC